>NZ_JBQIIT010000009.1:0-100692 GCF_056795635.1 Adlercreutzia sp.
GCCAAGTGCGAGATCGAGGAGAAGAAGAACGGCCGCTCCTCCATCGTGGTGAAGGAAATTCCCTACCAGGTGAACCGCAAGCGCCTGCTGGAGAAGCTCGGAGAGCTGGTGCGCGACAAGAAGCTGCCCGAGATCAGCAACATCCACGACGCCGCCGACCGCAAGGGCATCGACATCATCATCGATTTGAAGTCCAATGCCATTCCGCAGGTGGTGCTGAACAAGCTGTACAAGCACACCCAGCTGCAGGTGGGCTTCGGCGCCAACATGCTGGCCCTGGTGAACGGCACCCCGCGCGTGCTGTCGCTCAAGGAGATCCTGCACTACTACATCGAGCACCAGAAGGACGTCGTCACCCGTCGTACCCGCTACGAGCTGGCCAAGGCTGAGGAGCGCGAGCACATCCTCGAGGGCTACATCATCGCGCTGGACAACATCGACGAGGTCATCCAGATCATCCGCTCGTCCCAGACCGACAAGGAGGCCGCCGGGCGCCTGACCGAGCGCTTCGGCCTGTCCGAGAAGCAGACCAACGCCATCCTGGAGATGCGCCTGCGCCGCCTGACCGGACTGGAGCGCGAGAAGATCGAGGAAGAGCTGGCCGAGCTGCGCGAGAAGATTGCCTACTACAAGCGCATCCTGTCCGATGAGAACCTGCTGAAGCAAGTCATCAAGGACGAGCTGTTGGAGATCAAGAAGAAGTACGGTACCCCGCGCCGCACCCGCATCACCGGCGAGGCGAAGGATATCGAGGTGGAAGACCTCATCGCCGAGGAAAATATGGTCGTCACCATGACCAAGGCCGGCTACATCAAGCGCCTGCCCGTGAGCACCTATCGCCAGCAGAAGCGCGGCGGCAAGGGCATGCAGGGCGTGAATCTGAAGGACGCCGACTTCGTTGAGCACCTGTTCGTGGCCTCCACCCACTCCTATATGCTGTTCTTCTCCACCAAGGGCAAGGTGTACCGCCTGAAGGTGTACGAGATTCCCGAGGCCAGCCGCCATGCCCGCGGCACGGCTATCGTGAACCTGCTGCCTCTGGAGAAGGGTGAGTCCATCAGCGCTGTCATCGCCACGAAGGACTTCCCCGCCGAGGAGTTCCTCATGTTCGCCACGGCCCAGGGCAATGTGAAGAAGACCTCCATGGACCAGTACGACCGCACCCGCCGCGACGGGCTCATCGCCATCAACCTGAAGGACGACGACGAGCTCATCTCGGTGAAGCGCGTGGCCAAGGGCGAGAAGGTCATCATGGTGTCCTCCGCCGGCAAGGCCATCCTGTGGGATGAGTCCGAGGCCCGCGCCATGGGCCGCGGCACCATGGGCGTGCGCGGTATGAACGTGCCCGCCGACGCCCATGTGCTGGGCATGGAAATTGCCCGTCCCGGCACCGACCTGTTCGTGATTACCGAGAAGGGCTACGGCAAGCGCACCAAGATCGAGGAGTACCCCGAGCATCACCGCGGCGGCCAGGGTGTGTACACCATCACCATGACCCACAAGAAGGGCCTGCTCGCGGTCATGAAGATCGTCGGCGCCGAGGACGAGATCATGATCGTGTCCGAGGAGGGCGTTATCGTGCGCACCCCGGTGAAGGGCATCTCCGAGCTTGGCCGCTCAACGCAAGGTGTTATGGTCATGCGCGTGTCTGATAAGGACAAGGTGTGCGCCGTGGCCATTTCCTCCACGGGCAAGAAGAAGGCCAAGAAGGCCGGCGAGATGGATGAGAATCAGCTCGACCTGCTGGACGACGAGAGCACTGATGGCTCCTTGGCCATCGATGATATCGATGGAGATGATGGCGACGACACCGCCGAGGTAGCGGCTGAAGAGGTCGTCGAAGGCGAAGAGTAGTCGGCTCTTTCCCATTGCCGTGTCGAAAGGGGACAAGCCTGCGGGCCTGCCCCCTTTTCTTTAGGGCCGCCTACAGGTCCTCGATGCCGAAGTCGTCGGGGGAGACGTGGTCCAGGAACGTCTTGAAGGCCGCCAGCTCCTCTTCCGGTCGCTCCTCCTTGAAGATAAAGGGAAAAGAGGCCGCGGCCAGCACAGCCTCCTCGATGTAGAGCGGGGCGCCTTGGCGCAGGGCCAGGGCGATGGCGTCGCTCGGCCGCGCGTCAAGGGTGAAGAGGCGCCCTCCCTGGCTCAGGATGAGGTGGGATCGGAACACCGGGCCCTTCGCGCCGCAGATGACCACGGAATCGATCCGGGCATCAAGGTTGGTGAGCGCGTCGAGAAAGAGATCGTGGGTCATGGGTCGATCGAGCTTCACCTGCTCCAGGGCCATGCCGATCTGCGCTGCTTCCGAGGGCCCGATCCAGATGGGCACGATGCGGGCCTTCCCCGCTGGAGCATCTTCCACCGGTTGGAGCACGAGCACTGAAGGTTGCAGTGGGTTCGCCATGATGAGCGTGAGCACTTTCAGGGGAATCACAGCAGGCTCCTTTCGGGGGAAACGATGCGATGATATTGTCTCATGAGTGCGTTTTCCAGGGCTAAAGATAATTTTTCCAATTCGGTTAAATTTTTCCTTGACCCCGCCGTGATTTCATCGTAAGATAATCAAGCACTTTTTCAAGGGCCCGTAGCTCAGTTGGTTAGAGCGCACGCCTGATAAGCGTGAGGTCGCTGGTTCAAATCCATTCGGGCCCACCATTACTTTGCGATAAACGCTCCACCGTGAGCCGAGTTAGCCGGTGGAGCGTTTATTATATTCTGAGACAGTTTTCTGAATATGCCACCAAGCAAAGTAGGGGAGAAAGAGAAGCCACGGGGCATTAGCTCAGCTGGGAGAGCGCGGGCTTTGCAAGCCTGAGGTCAGGGGTTCGATCCCCCTATGCTCCACCATGATTTATCGATCGTCTACTTTGGTAGGCGGTCGTTTTTTGTATATCGCGCAGGGATTGAATCCCGCGAGGAGCGAACAGTCCAACGGCTGTTATGTCCACGAAATCTTAAATTTCCCTAGTCATTACCCTGTCATATAGCTGTCATCTTTCCGTAAACTCTGACTTTCCGTCGCTTTTATCTATGATAGGTGTGTTAAAGAAGCCCCTGAAGCGGAAAAAAGACCATCCGTAACCGATTGACAAGTAGACAGTAAGGAAATCGTAGAGCTACAATAGCTGATCGGAATAATCAGGGATTGAAGGCGGTTTTCCGCCCGTGAGAGAGGGTAAAAAGGACAAGTAGAGGGTGCTTGTCTCGTAAGAGGAACGGTGAGATATGAAGGCGATAACTCAAAACGAAAGGTATGAGTTCTCGAAGGCGAAAAAGGTAATCGCCTCCGTTGTCGCTGCAGCGATGGTTGTCTCCTTCGGCAACTTCGCTCTGGGCGGCACTTCGGAGGCCCTGGCCGAGGACGGCACCGTGGAGGTTCGCTTCCAGGTGGCCGACGGCATGACGGTTACCGTGGGCGCCGATCAGTTCGGCGCCGATGAGGATGCAGTGTACGCGGCGGCTGTCGACACCGACCTCGCGTTCTCAGTGGATGCCCCTGAAGATATGGCCGTTGCCGTGACCTATGGTGTGGAGGGCGGCGACCCCGTCTCCCGGGCCATGGGCTCCAAGCAGCTCTCCGATAATCTGATTATCGGAGAGCCGTCCCTGGAGGACGGCTCTCAAGATGACCCCATTGTCTCCTCTCCCATCGAAGATGACGGGGAGGGAACGGGAAACACCCCAGCTCCCGAAGAGCCGACGAGTGATCTCGAGGCCCCGGTGGAGGAAGAGCCTTCGACTGAGGAGACCGTTCCGACCGTCGACGAAGCAGCTCCCGAGGGCGAGAGCGCCGAGGTTCTCAGTGACTCCGATACGGCAGCGCCCTCAACTGCCGAGGCTACTCCCCTGGCAGTGACCGGGGACGATGCTGTCGAAGAGGTTCTCGCTGACGAGTACCCGCCCATGGCCGCCGCCCCGGTGGCTGAGGACGATGAGCCGGTGGTGGAGGTCTCTCTGGAGCCCGGCGCCGATGGCTCCTATGTCATTCCGGCCGCGGAGTTGGCCGAGGCCGCTTCCCGCAATGCTGTAATCGTCGTCACGGTGCAGCCTGCCGATGGGGTGTCGAGCTGGGACGAGGTGGCTCGCGCTCTCGCCGAGGACGACGAAGCGACCGTGCGGCTGGCCGCCGACATCGCCGAGGGCGTCAGCCCCGTGGAAGTGCGCGGCACCAAGACGCTTGACTTGAACGGCTGTGACATTGCCGTTGATGAGATCGGCACGCTGTTCACGGTGAACGACGGCGCCGTGTTCACCATTACGGATACGAGCGAGAACGCCGCGGCCGTCGAGGTGGACGTGCCCGGTGCCCTCAAGGGCGTGAGGGTTCCGAGTCCCGCCGAGGATCGGGCGACTTTCGAGGGGCTGATTGGCAAGCGAGCCACTTATCAGGCCGAAAGCCACTCCCTCGAGTATTTTGTGACGCGCTCCTACACCAATCGCCCCGCCAAGGGGGAGACCACTGAGTATCTTTACCAGTATAACCTCGATCTTTCTGGTGCCGGCTCCATCGAGGCCGCCCAGGCCGAGAGCCTGGTGGCGGTTCATGGCGGCACGCTCAATATTGAGGGTGGTCGTCTGACCGTGGGCCAGGGCGAGCATGTGGTGGCGGCTCAAACGGGCACGGTCACCATGATCGACGGCTTCATCGTGGGTTCGGCCGGCGCCGATGGCGCGGCCATCAATGCCGCAGACGCCACGGTTGAGATTGCCGGCCAGGCCGTTATCGCAGGCAACACGGCCAAGGGTGATGGCAATGGCGGCGCGCTGTGGGTGGATAACACCCGGTTGACCGTGGCCGGTGAGGCCCTGCTCGCGGGCAACCGCGCCGGTGAGGAAGTGTTCAAAGACACCACGCCTGGCAATATGGCCCAGGTGCGCAACGGCGGCGCCATTTACGCGAACGCCTCATGCGAGGTAACCGTGGCCGAGCAGGCCGTGCTTGCGGGCAATGTGGCCTGCGCCGATGGCGGAGCCGTCTACGTGCAGGGCCGCTTGAAGAGCGAAACTTCTAAGCCTGAGAGCGTGCTCACGGTGAAGGATGGCGCCCTGGTGACCAACAACCGCTCCGAGAACGACAAATCTGCCATCCATCCCTCAGTGCGTCCCGACACCAACAAGGACGTGAACTGGAAGCAGCTCGGCGGTGGCGGTGGAGGCATCTTCTCCATGGACAAGACGATTATCGATGGCGCCACGCTGACGGGCAACTACGCCTCTGACGGTGGCGGGGCCTTGCTTCTCGCGAGCTATTCCGACTACACGGTCGGGAGTTGGCCCTATCCTCAGTACATCTATCCGCTTCTTCAGGTGGAGTACGGCGTCTTCGCCTCCAATTACGCCGGCACGAGCGAGGGCGGCGCCATTAACGTCATGCCCGACAAGGCCAGCTATATCAAGGGCGGCTACATCACGAATAACATGACCGCCACGGAGTTCGACTACGGTGGAGGCGGCCTGTTTCTGCCCTCGGCCACCCACGGCAAAGAGACGGGCCTTACGGTGCGCTACCCCATCGTGACTGGCAATACCGCTCATGGTTTCGGCGGCGGCGTGGGTGTGTGCACCAACGGCGTCGTGGTCACGGCCGATGCGGCCATCTTCGACAACACGGCTGAGCAGGCCAATGCGACGACCAACCCCAATGAGTACGGCGACCAGTGGGCTCTTGATCCGGCCTACGGTCTCGAGATCGATGCCCATGCGGCCGATGATTTCTTCTGCGCCAAGGAGAGCACGGTGTTCAACGCCATGCTCGGTGGCGGCTACCATCGCTGGACGGGCTACACCAGCGGCACGGTGTCCTACGTGCCCGACATGAAGTACAAGGGCACACTGAGTGCCTGGCGTTCGGGGGTGAGCTATAGGGAGAAGAAGACGGGTCTGGTGATTGACGATAAGGACCTGACCACCTCGAGCATCCCCAATGTTCTGTTCGATCCCACTACGAACGTGGCCCAGATCTACGTTCCCGAAGCCCATGCGGCCTCCGGTGATTTCGGGGGGTACTTCGCCACCATTGAAGTGAAAGATAAAGTGAGTGACAAGTTCCCGGATGGGAAGTGGTCCGGCGAGGTGACCAAGTGCACCGAGGTGACGAGCGACACTCCTGGCTTCAAGAAGTACGAGCTCACCATCGATCGGAGTGCTCCGGCCCCTGGCGCCCGCGAGGAGGTCTCCTTCGACGACGATCCCCAGACGCTGATTGCCGAGACGCGCACCGAGGATAAGAAAGAATATCCCGTCTACCACCTGACCGACCCGAACACGTTTCCCCAGACCGCCGAGGCCGTGCTTCAGGCCGATCGTTTCACAGCTCTGAAGGCCAACCCGACCTCGGATGACAAGGACGCGGCCATGGGCAAGGCGGTGCTGTACTTCACAGGCAACTACTCCAACACCAACGGCGGCGGCATCGCTTGCAACGACCGCATCGTAGTGGGCCGCGACCCCGAGATTCCCGGGGAGAAGCCCGAGGAGCCGAGCAACCCCGACCAGCCCGAGAAGCTCGGAGCCCTGCAGCTCGTGAAGAACCTGGACAATTTCGAGGCTGCCAACGGCATCGCTACAGCCGTCTTCCAGGTGACGGGCTATGTCGATCAGGCTGCGGCGGCCAATAAGGTAGACGAACTGGTGATTTACCAGAACACCGTGAGCATGACCTTTGGTGCTGGCGAGAACCAGACGAAGGCCGAGCTGCTGTCTGACCTTCCCGAGGGCTACTACCTCATCGAAGAGCTGTACTACAGCGGTGACAACTTCGACGGCACCCCCAATCGCGAGATTGTGGCCGTGGAGGGCACGGTTCCTGGTGAGGATGACGAGATTCTCATTACAGAAGTCACTTTCAACAACACCTATGTCGATGAGGGCTATAGCACCGGTGTCGTGAACCGTTACGCTCCGGGCGAGAACGGCTTTACCTACACGCCCATGCCCACGACGGAAGAGGGGAGGTAGTCATGGGAAAGCAATCCCTTGCCAAGCGTGTTGCCCTGACGGTGTCCGCGGCCCTGGTTATCTCTCTGGGCGTGGCGGCCGGCACGGCTTGGGCCTACTACACCGATACGACCAAAGCCGCTGGCATGATCCAGTTCAAGTACAACCCGAATCCCCCCGATACCGAGGTGACCGAGAAGGCCGACGGCGCCAACAAGGTCATCTCGGTGAAGAACACCGGCGATGTTGACGCCATGGTGCGCGTGAAGGTATTCGACCCGCAGATCGACGGCGTAGAGCTTACCTTCGAGGCCAGCGCGGGCTGGACCCAGGCCGTGAACGACAACGGCGAGGGCTGGTGGTACTACGCCGAGCCCGTGGCCCCCGGTGCTTCCACCCCGGCCTTGAAGGCTATCGTGACGGTGGATGCCGAGAAGGTCACCCACGGTTTCGATGTGGCCGTGGTGCAGCAGTGCGCGAGCGCCCGAGCCTTCGAGGCGGCCCAGCCGCTGCTGGGCACCTTCGCCGATGGCGAGAAGTACCTGACCGCCCAGGATGGTGAGTAGCCCATGTTGAAGACGCTGAAGACCCTTGATTTGCAGACGCGCATCCTGCTGATCGCGCTTTCCGCGGGGCTCGTGGTATGCCTCGTCATGATGACCGTGAGCCCGGCCCGTTCCGCCCTCGTGTTCCAAAGCGACGATTACGTGGCCGAGATCCAGCAGACCCACATTGGCGTGACGCTGACCGAGAACGGCGTGGACGTGGACCCCGATGCGAAGGGCATCGGCAAGCTGCTCGACCAGAAGGCCGGCTGGCAGATCGTGAACGCCTCCACTGGCGCCGTTGAGGAGTTTATGGCCCCGGGCCAGGTGTACCAGGAGTTCCTCTCAGTTAAGAACGTGTCAGCTGATATGGACGAGTACGTGCGCCTGACGGTGCGCAAGTACTGGGCCACGGGAGAGAACGGCGATCCCCAGAAGAGCGCCACACTGGATCCAGGCCTCATCGAGCTGGTGCTGGACGACGAATTCGACGAGCACTGGGTGCGCTCGGAGGCGGAATGCACCGACGAGCGCGAGGTGTACTACTACCGCCCCATGTTGGAGAAGAACACCGCCGCCGAACCGGCTGTGGCCGGTATCCGCGTGAGCGATGCCATCAAAAATGTGAAGCAAGATTACTCCAACTGCTATCTGGCCCTGTCGGCCCAGGTGGATTCTGTGCAGGTGAACAACGCCGCAGCAGCCGCCAAGAGCGCGTGGGGTGTGGATGTGCAGGCGCTGGGCCTCGACCAGTGGTCCGATGAGACGGCTGGGGAATAGCGGGGTGATCCGATGCATTGCCTGACGAAAAACCGCACCCTGCCCAGCCTCGCAGCCCTGTTGCTGGCGTTTGTCGCCGCTGTGGTGGTGTCGCTGGTCGTGGCTGCTCCGGCCTTCGCTAAAACCTATGACGAGGCCTGGACGGTGGAATTCACCGGTACCGAGATGAAGGACGAGGGTACGGCGAACATCACCAAGACCCTCGGCTCCATGCAGCCGGGAGACAGCGCGCGCTTCACCATTGAGATGAAGGAAGGCCCCCAGGGCTCGGCCGATTGGTATATGCGCAACAAAGTGCTGACCACCATGGAAGAGTCCATGGCCAACGCCAACGAGCGTTCCGGTGGCTCCTACGGCTACAAGCTCACCTACATCACGCCCAAGAACGAGGAGAAGGTGATTCTCACCAACGAGGTGGTTTCGGGCGAAGTGGAGGGAGACGGCACCAAGACCCGCGGTCTGTTCGATGCCACCGAGGCGACGGGCGAGTGGTTCTACCTGGATACCCTGGCCGCCGATGCCCGGGCCTATATGGTGCTGGAAGTGGCCATCGACGGCGAGACCCACGGCAACACCTACTTCGATACCGATGCCAGCGTGCAGTTGGCCTTCGCGGCAGAGCCCTCCGACGAAGAGGGAACGCCGGGAAAGGCCGATCCTCCCAGCGAGGATACGGTCAAGCCGAAGGACGATCCCAAGCAGAAGGATTCTCCCAAGAACGGGGATACCAAGAAGTCTGGCGGCAAGCTGTCCCAGACGGGAGATATGCTGCCCTTGGGCATCATCGTGGCCGTGGCTGTTGTAGCTGCGGGGGTAGTGATTGTGGCAGCGGTACGCAGCCGTAAGAGGAGCGACAAGGAGGGCGACGCCCGATGAAGAATATGAAGAAGTGGAGTCGCCGCTTTGGGGCGATGTGCGGTGCCGTGGTGCTGGCCACCTCTCTGGCAGCGCCCGCGGCTTTTGCTGATGAGCCGGTGACTGCTGCGCCTGCGGCTGGGGCCATGACCTCCTACGAGGGCACGACCTACACCATTACGCTGTACAGCGGCAATCAGGGCACGTTCACTGGCGGCGAGACCCAGCGCACCTTCACCGATCAGGTGCCGGGCGAGCCCCTCTCCTTCGAGGGCGTGACCCTGGAGGTGCCGGCGGATAGCAAGTACTACGCCAAGGGCGTGCGCCTGGCCGGTCTCGACAACGAGCGCTCCGATAAGAACCGCGACGGTGAAAACCTCGCTGGCACGAAGACCCCTATGGTGGCCTATGTGAGGGGCGATGGCACCCTGGTCGGTTCCGTGCCCGTGACGGAAGACGCCGATTATGTGGTGGCCTACGGCATTATGGCCAACCGCGTGGCCTTCACGGTGAACTACGTAGATGCTGCTGACGGCACCGAACTCGCCGAGTCCCAGACCTTCTTTGGTGACATCGGAGATGTGCCGGCCACGGCTCCCGCGTACATTGAGAACTACGTGCCCCATGCAACGCTCATCGACATCGTGCTGAGCGAGGACGAGACGAAGAACGTCATTACCTACCGCTACACGCGCTTGGCCGAGGGCACGACCACCGAACCCCAGCCCGACGGCACGGTGGATGTGGTGAATCCCGATGGCTCCCGGGCCGAGGGCACCTACACGACCGACCCGACGGACGAGGTGGCCCAGCGTGCCCCGGTCAATCCCATTGAGGCCACGACGCCTGGCGCCGGCGGTACGGCCGAGGGGGCCGGTGCCCCCACTCCTGTCCAGCCCATCGGCGCGGCGGTGCCCCTCACGACCGACGCGGGCACCGAGGTGCTGGCCGATGACGGCACGCCTCTCGCCACCCCGGGTACTGAGACTATTAACGACGATGAGACGGCCCTCGCAAGCGGCGCCGAGGCCGTTCCCGGCTCCGAGGCCGGCGCGGCCGCTCAGACCTCCTGGATTCCCTGGGCTGTGGCCGCGGCCGTGCTGGCCTGCGCCATTGCCTTCATTCTCGTGCGAGGCCTGCGCAAGGCCAAGGAAGACCAGTCTGAGTCTTCGGCCGCTTAAGGTCCCTGCGGCGCAATGGAAGGGGAGGACGGGTTTTCACGCCCGTCCTCCCCTTTGTTCTATACCGCACTGAAGCCGATGCGTGATACATTGAATCCATGGCCAAACATCCGGTTGACATAGCCCCCTCTGAGTCGCGCGATGCCTTTTCCCGCGCGGTGGAGCGCCGTTTGGCGCGGATGCGGCGCGTCGCCCGTTTGTGTTCGGCTCTCGGAGCCGCGCTGCTGCTGGCTCTGGCCCTTGTGGGTATTGGATCCTCGGTGGTGCCGCGGGTCATGGGTATGCAGCCCTATGCCATTATTTCCGGATCCATGGAACCGGCTTACCCTACGGGCAGCCTCGTATACGCCGATCCTGTTGACGGCGTGGCACTCCAGGTGGGCGATGTGGCCGCCTTCTGGCAGGGGGAAGAGGTCATCATCCACCGCGTGGAAGCCATAGACGGTGATGCTGGCGAGCTGGTCACCAAGGGCGATGCGAACGAGGATGTGGATCTGCGGCCCGTTCCGTTCCAGAATGTGCTTGGTCGCGTGGTGTTCTCGATGCCCCTCGTGGGCTACTTCCTCATGGCCCTGGGCTCCACGGCGGGCATGCTGCTCCTGGGCTGGGCTGTGCTCATGGCCGTGGCCCTGTGCGTGGTGGGAACTGTTGTAGGCCATCTTGCCGAGAACCGTGAGGCGGGGAGGTAGGGATATTCCCCTCGTTTCCCGCGATCGGCGTTCTTGGCTGGAGGAGCCAGGTAACCGCTCGCCAACGATTTTGTTATTCTTTATCAGAACTTAGCCAGTCATTACCCTGTCAAAGTTGCTTTCCGCTTTGTTCTTCTGTAAAAGAACGATTATCGGTAAAAAACCAGTTCATCAATGGAAAATATCCAACCGATCGACAGAATAGTTGACTTTTTCTCTTATTGACTGCTTGTCCGCACGGGGGGGGGTGATACTCTGATCTATGGTGGGTCGTCTTGGGCGGCGTTTCGCTGGGTCGTCCGTTCGGAGAAGTTCAAGGATAACGGCAACGTGTGGGAGGGGGAAGTGCTGCCCGCCCACGACCCCCCGGCCAAGCGGTGCGCTTCCACGGCCGCGAGGAGCTAGCGGCCCTCATCGCCGCCTAACTGGCTCGCAACAACATACCCCCCCAAGGGCGGCGCTTCGGCACCGCCCTTTTTGCATTGAGAAGAAGGCGTCCGCCGGTGCTTGGCTGGAGCTCGCGATGAGACTCTCCGATGACCCTGGGCGAGAATTCTGCGGCTCTGCCATAGCTCGTGTCGTGGGGAAAGAGAAGCCACGGCGTCTCAAGGGAGAGTTGCGGTGGTCCCAGCGCGACGCTGCGACGGCACGCGGAGGGAACAATATACGGCTCTCCTGCGTCATGGATGCGATTTGCGTTTTGTAGGATGGAGTGCCTGTCGGTAGCGACAGGCAAGACGTCACGTGCTCCCGAATGCAAAGATTTCAATTTCGCTAGGGATAGGTATGGTAGCAATATGTTGGCAATATTTGGTGTATCATTCGCTTGGGACCCAAAAAAGAACCGGGCGAATATTCTTAAGCATGGGGTTACGTTCGAGGAGGCCTCAACGGTGTTCTCCGATGCTTACGCTCGTATTATCGCGGATCCCGATCATTCCGATGATGAGGAGCGCTTCGTCATTTTGGGTATGAGCCGGAAAGGGCGTATGCTGATCGTGTGCCATTGCTATCGGGAAAAGGGAAATGTCATACGGATTATTTCCGCGCGGGAGGCAACGAAAACCGAGGGAAAGACCTACTGGAGGTATTGCCATGAGAGCTGAATATGATTTCGAGGACTCAAAGCCGAATCCCCATGCAAGGAGGATTCGCCGCGCGGTTACTATTCGTCTCGATGTTGAGGCTATCGAGTACTTCAAAGAAGAAGCCGTTCGCACAGGCATTCCCTATCAGAACCTTATAAACCTCTATCTTGTGCAGTGCGCTGAAGAGAAGAAGACACTTGCATTTGCCTAGCTGGAGCCTGCAAGGCCGCGCCCTCTAGACGAATTGTGCGATGAGCCAGAGGATGAGGAGGTGGGCGGGGTAGTAGGCGTAGAAGAACCACTTGAGGGATGGTCCGCGCTGGCCGTTGTAGGTGGTCATGAGGAAGGTGGCCAGAGCGAAGCCCAGGGTGTAGTAGCCCAGCGCGCCCCATTGGATGGCCGGGAGAAGCGCCCCGGCCGCTCCCGGGTTTGTGCCCAGCACGCTTATGAGCTGGGGAATGCCGAAGACCGCGCCGAAGGCGGCCATGACTTTCAGTACACCGCGTGGCTGTTCCCGCAAGCGATGGAAGAAAACGACCATGAGCGGCCCCGCAATGGCCCAGTCGCAAAACCAGCTGGCAGCAACGCCGGCCACAAGCACCAGCCCATAGCCCACCCGGCTGCGCAGATGATCGCCGGCCCACAGCAGGCCGAGGCCGATGAGCAGCGTGAACAGCACGTTCAGCGATGGGCCCCACAGCAGAAACCAGGGCACCTCGGCGATGACGGCGAACAGTGCCAACCGAGTGGCGTAGCGTCTGATACTTGACGTGTGGCGATAGCCCTCGCACAGCAGAAACGCCATGATGGGAAAGGTGAGACCGCCCAGGGTAAAGAAGAACACCGTAGCCGCCGGCGCCATGACGTCGCCGAAGATATTCGCTACGTGATTGCAGGTCATACCTGCAATGGCGGCCATTTTCAGGGTGAAGGCCGAGGTTCCGCGCGATAGGGCCACGGAGCTCCTTCCCAGGAAGGTGGATACTGCGGCACCATTATAATGAAGCCCTATGAAATGCTTGCGACATAATGGGCGCTCCGCGATCGTCGTCCTCGTTCTCCTGGCCGGCGCGTGTGGCGGCTTGGCCTCGGCCGCCGCACAGGTGCAGCCGGAGCTGGCCGCTGGCCGCGATCTCGCTGCCGTCCTGTCATCCTTTTCTCCGGCCGGCTTCGGTGAAGCCGTGGTCGTGTCGCTTGAAGCGGCTGTGACTGAAGAGCTGCTGTTTCGCGGGCTGTTGCTGTGGGGTTTGGCTGCGGTGATCCGTTGGCTGGCCCGAAACAACGCGCCCTTGGTTAGCGCACCGGTCCGGTGCCGGGGCCCGCAAGGGGCCGCCTCGTTCGCGGTCGTGGCCAGCTCAGTGCTCTTCGGCATTGCCCACCTGTTCCCTGCCCCCGGAACCCCCCTCCCCGCTCTCTCGCCAGCCGTCGCGATCCAGGCGATGCTCAAGGTCGTCGAGGGCACGGCCTTCGGCTTCCTCATGGGCTCCCTGGTCGTGAGCAGCCGTTGGTTCACCGCTCGCGACGGCGCGGTACTGCGCTCGCTGGGATTCCCCATATTGCTGCACGCCGCTTTCGATCTGCTGTACTTCGCTCCCAGCTTGAGCCTTGGCTTCCCTCTGCCCGATACCTATCTGACGGGGAACGCCCTGGACGAGTTGGGCATGGCGGCGAGCACGTTGCTGTTGATTCTTGCGGTATTCGTGGCCGCGCGGTCGAAGAAAGCCCGCTCATGCTAGGATGGCCCGCATGAACAGAAACGAAGCCCTTCACATACTCGGCCTGGAAGACGATGCCTCGGCCGACGACATCAAGGTTGCCTACCGCGAAACGGTGCAGATCCTGCATCCCGATAAGTTCGCCGGCAACGAGAAGCTCCAGAGCCGCGCCACCGAGCAGTTCAAGCGGCTCCAGGAAGCCTATGAGCTGCTGACCTCGTCGAGCGGCAGCCGCCGCGGCCGCGGTTCCTCTGCAAGCAGCAGCGCTTCTCACCCGTCCGGCGCCGCTCGTTCGTGGACCGAGACCGAGGGCGACGTGGAAGTGGAGTACCTCACCGAGGCCGAGATCAAGGCGCGCCTGGCCGGCATCGCTGCGGCCCGGGCCCAGCTCGTGGCCCAGCGCGACACGGTTACCGACGAGCGCCGCAACGGCCTGGCCATGGCCGGCATCGGCGCCGTGGCCGCGTTCTTCACCATCCGCCGTCCCTTCGGTATCTTCGGGTTCATCGCCGCCATGGCGGTGCCTGCGGCTATTTGGGGGGTCGTACAGGCCATCAGCGCCCAGCGCAACCTGAACACCCTGAACGAGCACCTTGCGAAGCTGACCGAAGAGCGCCGGGAGTACGAGGCTCTGCTGGATGAGTAAATGCCACCGCGGCGAGTGGCTTCCCTGCACCGTCCGCGCCGATCATCGTTAATACCCGCTGCAAAGCGCTATAATTTCTAGGCCCCAAACCGAATAAGAAAGAAGATTCATGAAGCAAGAGAATATCCGCAATGTCGCCATCATCGCCCACGTCGACCACGGCAAGACCACCCTCGTGGACCGTCTGCTGTGGGCCTCCCACGTGTTCCGCGACAATCAGCAGGTGGAAGAGCGCGTGCTGGACTCCAACGACCAGGAGCGCGAGCGCGGCATCACCATCCTCTCCAAGAACATCTCCATCAACTACAAGGGCGTGAAGATCAACGTCATCGACACCCCTGGTCACGCCGACTTCGGCGGCGAGGTGGAGCGCGTGCTCAACATGGCCGACGGCGCCCTGCTCATCGTGGATGCCTACGAGGGCCCCAAGCCCCAGACCCGCTTCGTGCTGTCCCACGCCCTGGAGCGCGGCCTGCGCATCGTGGTGGTGGTGAACAAGATCGACCGTCCTAACGCCGACCCGGAGGGCGCCGTGGACAAGGTGTTCGATCTCATGGTGGAGCTGGGTGCCACCGACGAGCAGCTGGACTTCCCCGTGGTGTACGCCTCGGCCGTGAACGGCTACGCGCGCCTGACCCCCGATGACGACAACATGGACATGGTGCCGCTGCTGGACACCGTCGTGAGCGAGATTCCCGCCCCCGACGTGGATATCGACGGCCCGGTGGCCCTGCAGGTGTGCACCGTGGACCATTCCAGCTACGAGGGCCGCATCGGCGTCGGCCGCCTGGTGAGCGGCACGCTGCACGAGAAGGAGCAGGTGCTCGTGGTGAAGGCCGACGGCACCGAGCGCAAGGCTCAGATTCGCAAGGTGTACACCTTCGAGAACCTCGGCAAGGCGGAAGTGACTGCCGCCGACGCCGGCGACATCGTGGCCGTCATCGGTATCGAGGATGCCGATATCGGCGACATCATCACCTGCCCCGACAACCCCGTGGAGATGGCCCCCATCGCCGTGGAAGAGCCTACGATGGCCGTCGTCTTCGAGGCCTCCTCTAGCCCGCTCGTAGGCCGCGAGGGCGAGATCGTGGGCGGCCGCCAGCTGAAGGAGCGCCTCATGCGCGAGAAGGAGAGCAACATCTCCATGCGCATCAACGAGCTGGAGGACAAGACCGGTATCGAGGTGGCCGGCCGCGGCGTGCTGCACCTGTCCGTGCTCATGGAGACCATGCGCCGCGAGGGCTTCGAGTTCCAGGTGGGCCGCCCCCGCGTGGTGTACAAGACCGCCGAGGACGGCAGCAAGCTGGAGCCCATCGAGGAAGCCACGGTGGACGTGCCCAACGAGTACGCGGGCAAGGCCATCGAGGTCATGGGCACCGCCGGCGGCATCATGGAGGACATGTCCTCCGACGAGACCATGACGCACCTCACCTTCCGCATTCCTTCCCGCGGCACCATGGGTCTGAAGACCCGCATCCTGAACGCCACCCGCGGCGAGGCCATGCTGTTCCATCACTTCAAGGAGTACGGTCCCTATTCCGGCGAGATGGCCGGCCGCAAGAACGGCGGCATGATCGCCATGTCCACGGGCAAGGCCGTGGCCTACGCCCTGGATACCCTGCAGGAGCGCGGGCGTCTGTTCGTGGGCCCGGGCGACGAGTGCTACGAGGGCATGATCGTGGGCGAGTCCGCCAAGGAAGGCGACATGGTGGTGAACGTCGAGAAGACGAAGTCCCTCGGCAACCAGCGCTCCAGTTCCGCCGACAAGGCCATTCAGCTGACGCCCCCCATCACCTTCACCCTGGAAGAGGCCCTGGAGTACATCGAGGACGACGAGCTGGTGGAGGTGACCCCGCAGTCCGTTCGCCTGCGCAAGCGCCTGCTGTCCGCCACCGATCGCAAGAAGGCCTCGAAGAAGTAGCGCCCCTGTTTCGCGCCTCGCTCCGTTGCGCTTCCTTATCCAAACCCCGCGTCAATTCATCAGCGTTGACGTGGGGTTTGTCTTTTCTGTAATTGACGAACCGTGAATCAAAAGTGGGCAAATTGTGCGGCGGTTGTTACCGTGCGCATCCCCATGGGAAAATGCCTTGTGAAATCATCTGGGACTGTCTCAAAACGCACCCGCGAAACGAATTCGGCGGCCCAGTCACCTATGAGGGAAGGTATGTATGAAGAAGCTGACCTTTGCGAAATCGCTTGCCACCATGGGCCTTGCGGCCGTGTGCGCCGTGGGCGTTGTGGGCTGCGCTGAGAACTCTTCCGGCGACGCGCCCGTGTACACTGGTGGTGTGGCCGCAACCGTCAACGGCGTGGAAATCCAGGAGGACATGGTCACCCAGGCTATCCAGGATATTCGCGCCCAGATGAGCCTGACCGATGAGCAGGCGTGGGGCGAATGGCTGGCTGAGAACGACTACACGCCGGAGACCGTCCGCGAGGAGATCATCAACGGCTACGTCGACCAGGAACTCGTGAAACAGGGGAGCGAATCCCTGGGCGTGACCGCGAATCCCGATGAGGTGAACGAGTATGTCGACGCCATGAAGGGCCACTACGATTCCGACGAGGCGTGGGGCGAGGCTCTGTCCGCCGTGGGCCTGACCGAGGACGAGTACCGTGAGAACATCGAGCTGTCGCTCGTGTCCCAGCAGCTGAAGACCAAGGTGGCCGAAGAGGCCGCCGAGGCCACCGATGAGGATGCCCTGGCCCTGGCCAACGAGCAGAACTACCTGTCTTCCTTCGACGGCGCGAAGAAGTCGTCCCACATTCTGTTCGATTCCAGCGATGAGGCCACGGCCCAGCAGGTGCTCGAGAAGATCAACGCCGGCGAGCTGGACTTCGCCACGGCGGCCGAGTCCTACTCCAAGGACACCGCCTCGGCGGCTGACGGCGGCAACGTGGGCTGGAACAATCTGAGCAACTTCGTGACCGAGTACAGCGACACCCTGGCCACGCTGAACGTGGGCGACGTGAGCGGCCTGGTGCCGAGCACCTATGGCATCCACATCATCACCTGCACCGAGCAGTTCGAGGCTCCGGAAACGCTGGATAGCCTCGACCAACTGCCGACGGAGTTCCAGGATGCCCTGCGCAATGCCGTGAAGACTTCCAACGAGTCTCAGGCTTACTACACCTGGCTCGAGGGCCAGCGCGAGTCGGCCGACATCGTCATTAACGATATGCCCGAGGGCCTGCCCTACTACGTCGATATGGCGAACTTCCCGAAGGACGGGGCCGAGGACACGGGCGTGACCGCCGTTGACGGCGAGGGCAACCCCGTGACCATCGAGCCCGAGGTCGTTGACGGCGAGCAGCCGACTGATGGCGACGCTACCCCCGACGCGGGCGAGCAGCCGGCCGAGGGCGCTGACAGCGGCAGTGCCGGCGATCAGCCGACTGCCGGCGGTGACGCGGATGCTCAGGCTCCTGCTGAGGGAGACCAGCCCGCCCAGGGAGATGACGCCGGCCAGCCCGCTGAGGGTCAGCAACCTGCCGAAGGCGCTGCGGAGTAACGGAGTTCTCTCTGCGGCGAACTGCGCCATCGCATCGGGTTATTGCCTGGAAGGAAAGCGCCTGCTAGCTTCGGCCGCAGGCGCTTTTTCGTGGACTTCTGCAAAAAACTTCTTGTTTGGGGCTGTGCCGTGCGCTATACTTCTTAAACGCTTCGCCTTTGCGAGGCAAGGCTACGTGGAGAGGTGTCCGAGCTGGCCGAAGGAGCACGATTGGAAATCGTGTATGCGCCAAAAGCGTATCCGGGGTTCAAATCCCCGCCTCTCCGCCAGAGTTAATTCGCGAGCCGTTAAGGCTCGCTTCTATATACGCCCCTATGCGGCGTTTGCTACGGCACCGAAGCGGTGCCTCGCCCCTGCGGAGGGGTGGCAGAGTGGTTGAATGCGGCGGTCTCGAAAACCGTTTCACCGGTAACCCCGGTGACGAGGGTTCGAATCCCTCCTCCTCCGCCATCTTTTTTGTTTCAAGTAAGGTTGTCCCTCATTGGGAAAAGTGCCGCTATTACGTAGGGATTCGAACCCTGCGAGGGGATAACCGCTCGCTGACATTGCCCGACAAGTGAATAACCATTCGCGCATTTTGCCGTCAAGGTGGGCGAATTGGTCATGTTCTTGAAACGAGTGCCTCTTTACAATAGAGAAAAACCGCACGTTCGTCGAAGGATTTCCCCATGGCTGTCGTTGATGCCCATTCCCATATCTACCCTGCGAAGATTGCCGCGAGGGCCTCGGCGGCGGTGGGCGATTTCTATCGCGTGACCATGGCCGCGCCCGATGCCTCGGCAGAGGCGCTGCTGGCGGCCGACGCGGAGACGCCCATCACCCACCACATCGTGCACTCGGTGGCCACGTCCCCCGAGCAAGTGGAGACCATCAACAACTTCATCGCCGACCAGTGCTTCCTGCACCCTGAGTTCATCGGCTTCGCCACCATGCACCAGGACTACGTGGACGTGGAAGGCGAGATCGATCGCGCTATCCAGCTGGGCCTGAAGGGCGTGAAAATTCACCCCGATACCCAGATGGTGAATATGGACGACCCGCGTCTCATGCACCTGTATGAGGTGATCGAGGGGCGCCTGCCCATCGTCATTCATACGGGGGACTACCGCTACGACTATTCGCATCCGCGGCGCCTGAAGCGCATTCTGCGCACGTTCCCGCGCCTGAAGGTGGATGCGGCCCATTTCGGCGGCTGGTCCATCTTCGACTATGCCCTGGAGTACTTGGAAAACGAGAACTGCTTCGTGGACACGTCGAGCGCCCTGGAGTTCCTCGGGCCCCGTCGTACCGTGGAACTGGTGCGCGCCTACGGCCCCGACCGCGTGATGTTCGGCAGCGACTTCCCCATGTGGAGCCCTGCCACCGAGTACCGTATGCTGGAGGCCATGCCCTTCACCCCCGAGGAGTTCGAGGCTATCACCTGGAAGAGCGCCATGCGTTTTATCGGGGAGGAGTCTTAGAATCCCGATAGTCCTCGAGGGGAGCTACCCCGGCGGCTTACGCTTTTCGATAGTGGAGCCAGTCAGCGGAAAAGGGAGAACCCCGGCACTTTGCCCAGGCCGGGGTTCTTTACTGTTTGGGCCAGAGGGATCGATTGGCGCGCGGGAAATTCTGAGGGCCCCGCGCACGCCAAAATGACGCCGTTTAGGCCTGCTCGGCGAGATACTTGCCTGTCAGGTACCCATAGGTGAGAGCGGCGGCGTGGCTGGCCCCAGACAAGGTGAAGGGGTAGTCTTCCACAAAACGGCCGCCTTGCACGTTGCCGACGGCAAACAGACCGGGGATGGGGTTCGAGTCATCGTCCAGCACGCGAGCGTTATCGTCGGTTACAAGGCCGCCCATGGTTACGAGCAAGCGCATGCAGCTTACGTCTTCCACTGAAGTGTGCTTGAGCATATCGTAGGTGATCGCGTAGAAGGGAGGATCGACCACGGGGAACATCTTCTCTGCTGCCTTGCCGAAATCCTCATCGACTCCTTTTTCGCACAGCTCGTTGTAGCGCGCGACTGCTGCGGTTAAATTCTGGGTGGCATCTGCGCTGAGTTCCAGCTGAGAGGCGAGCTCTTCGAGTGAATCGGCTTGGGCCGAAAAGCCCTCTCCGTCGCCGTAGCTGCGGATGTTCTGCATGACCATCTCAAGCATCGGGTATTGCTCGGGCCAGTGGCTGTCTATGATTTGGAAAACCTTGCTGCCTGGTTGGTTCTGCATGACCTTGGCGATATTGGTCATGCTGAGATCCTCGTTGGTGAAGCGCTCGCCATGCTCGTTGACTTGCAGGAAGAACTCCTGGCCGAACTGAAGGATGTGGGCCATTACCGCATGGGGCCCCACGTCCAGGTGGCCGCCGACGTCCATGCCCATCTGTTGGCCGTCGCCGGTATCGGCGGGGTTGCCGTCGTGATCCGTCACCTCGTATGAGAACAGGAATTTGTCCTGGTTCTTCAGAATCCACGGAGCATACTGCCCCAGCATTTTCTCGTTGTGGGAATAGCCGCCCGTGGCGAGCACCACGCCCTTGGAGACACGATAGCGCGTGTAGCCCTCTTCCTCGTCATTGCGGCAGATCACAGCAGTTACCTGCCCGTCGGTCGTTTCGAGTTTCACAGCTGGAGAGTAGAACTGCACTTGCGCGTTGCCCGTGGCCAAAGCCGCATCCACATTAGCCTGCAAAACGGGCGTATGGGTCTCGCCGCCGCCGCTGATGCAGCAGCATCCGGCGAAGAGGCGCTCGTGGTCGATTCCGAAACGGTAGATGCCGCTCGTAAGCGTGTCGGCGCAGACGAACAACTGGTTGGGATCCTCGGGAAGCTCGTCTTCCATGCCGATCCACAGGAGTCCGTCGTATGCGGAGGTGTACCACTCGAAAGCTTCCCCGCAGTTCTTGAGCCACTTCGTGGTTATGCGGTAGTCCGCGCGATGCGACATTTGCGTCATGAGCTCGTTGGCCACCTCGGTAGGGCTGATGTCCTCGATTCCGACGGCGCGCGTCTTCTCGGTGCCGAATGCAGCGAACATGTTGGAGCGGGCGCTGGGCTTGCTGCCCTTCTCCACGCCAACCACGTTGAGCCCTCCTTCAGCGGCGGAGCGCAGGGCTCCCACACCCGCTACGCCAAGGCCAACGACGCATACATCGCAATCGACGGTCTCGATGATTTTGTCCTCGGGGATGTTGGTTTCCACCAGAGTGCCGGTGTCAGCGAGGGCGGCACTCTCGTTGCCGGGAGTTTCCGATGTCTGCTTCGGAGAGCAGCCAACAAGGCCGGTGCCGGCCGCGGAAACGCCCGCCAGGCCCAGGGCCGTTAGAAACCCGCGCCGGGTCATTGCCCCCGCGCCCTTTTCCTCCATTGCCATAATTTCCTCCTCTTTCATTGTACGGCAAGATAGTGCCCATATCACCGCATTTTCGGAGGCGGCGAAACGGGAGAAACGTATGAAATAGGGGAAAACTCTTCTCCTACGAAACGTACGAATACCTTTTGAACAGGGAGAACTCTAACTCTCTCGAACAGCTTCAACGAGAGAGATAAGCTCCTGGCGTGAATGGACATCGCACTTAGTGTAGATATGCTGCAGGTGAGATTTCACGGTGCTCTCGCTGATCACTAGTTTCTCGGCGATATAGGGAGCGCTGCGCCCTATAATGTACAAGCTGAACACGTCGCGCTCGCGGGCAGTCAAGCCCATACTCTCGCAGAACGTCTCGAGGGACTGGCTTGCCAGCGACAGGGATCCTCCCTCGCTGCCAGAGGACAGCAGCAACGACATATTCCGATCTTCTAAAATCCAAATTGACGCTACAACGAGCAACAGGGCCATGAAGAGCACGGTAGCGCGGCCGGCTATATCGAATCCGAGAAAAGCGGAGACCATGATAGGGAGGGCCCCCAAAGCCCCTACGCACCATGCGGTGGCTAAAATCCTTACGCGGGTGTCAGGGTAGAGGCGCCCCAACAGCAGTCCCACATAGAGGGCACCGCACTCGAGAAGGGCGTAGGCAATGCCGGCCAGTACATAGGCAAAATAGATCAGAGATGAGGAGAACAACACGAGAATAAGGGCAATGAGCGAGAGGGTTGCAACCACTTTCGTCCACGCCGACAGATTGAAGTCCCGGCCGTGGTTGAACAGCCAGAGCACGAGCGCAAGCGATATGATGGCGATGATGACGGGGAACATCTCGCCTTCCACCTGCTGCAGGAAAACCGAATATTGCAGCATCCCCACCACGAGACCAATGACGAAGAAACTGCAGAGAATTTTAGCCAACGATGGAGGATCGATGCTAAAGGCGCACTCGGGTTCCGAATTGGGAAGAGTGCCCTGTTGAAGGAGGTAAAAAGCCGCCGCCGATGATGCTACGCATACGCCGGCCAGGGCGAGGCGCCACGATGCCGGCAGGAGGGAAGGGAGAAGGGCTGCTGCGGATACGAGCACCTCGACTTCTATCATCAACTCGACGATTCCGATATCACGGTGCGCGCAAACAGTCGCCAACCAGCAGAACAGCAAGATAGTGCCGCCGGCAGACATGAGAATGAGACCGAGGGGAGAGAAGGTGCCGCTGATGCCCTGGGTTGCCAATCCCACCAGGCAGCAGGCCGCACTTGCCACGGCGCAGGGGACTTGCATGAGCGTTCGGGCCAGTCTGTTGCCCACGATAAATGCTGCACAGGAGATAAGCGAGGTCGCGGCCACATCTACGATAGTTGCCGGCACACGGCCCTGCCCTACCGAGAGAAAGCATGCGATCTCGTAAGGAGCCTCAAGCGACTGGGCCGTCAAAAGAGCAGAGATGCCCATCATGGCCAGCAGCAGATCTTTTCCGAGCCACCGCCCGTGATTGCGCTGCAACGGCATGTCCCTTCTCGTTGTGGCCCTCGATCATACGGGGACATTATACATGGGGCCGTATGATCGGTCGAAGGGCGGCCCGAAGACCGCCCGGATACGAAGCTCTCGGGGCCGCCCGTTATTCCTCGTCGGGGCGGTCGATGGCCATGCAGATGCGGTCGATGCGCAGGCGATCCATGACCAGCACCGTGAAGGTCACCTTGGTGCCGCGATGCTCCAGTACCACCACGTCGCCCTCGGCGGGAATGCGGTCGAACAGCGTGAGCAGCAGGCCGCCGGCGGTTTCCACGTCGTCGGCTTCCTCCGGCTCGAAGCCGAGCAGTTCCACCAGGTCGTTGATGGCCAGGGTGCCGTTGATCTGGTAGGTGCCGTCGGGCAGCTCCTCTACGTCGTCATCGGTGTCGTGGACGTACTCATCGTCGATGCGGCCCACAATCTGCTCCATGATGTCGCTCATGGTGACGATGCCGGCCGTGCCGCCGTGCTCGTCCACCACCACGCAGATCTTCGTGCAGCGCTCCTGCATGGTTTCCAGCAGCTTCGCGATGGGAATGCTCTCGGGGACGGCGGGCAGCTCGCGGATATTCCACTCGCTCATGGGCGTGTCCAGGGGCATATCCACGAGGTCCTTGGTGTGCACGAAGCCCACGATGTGGTCCTTCGAGCCGTGGCACACGGGGTAGCGGGAGTACTTGTACTGGCGGATGAGCTCCAGGTTCTCCTCCAGCGTGTCCTCGGTATCCAGGCAGATGACGTCGGTGCGGGGGGTCATGATACCCTCGGCGTCCTTGTCGCCCAGGTCGAAGATATTGTCCACGAACTCGTTCTGCTCCGGGTCGATAAGGCCGTTTTCCGTGGACTCGTCGATGAGCAGCTTGATCTCATCGCCGGTGTACACCTCATGCTCGTCGGCCGGATCGTGGCCGAACAGCTTCATCACCCAGTTAGTCACCCCGTTGAAGATGACCATGATGGGGTAGGTGATGCGATAGAAGATGCGCAGCGGCCCGGCGGTGCGCAGAGCGTACTTCTCGGTGGAGAAGATGGCGAAGGACTTCGGGATAAGCTCGCCCACCACCACGTGCAGGGCCGTCACGATGAAGAAGCCCACGGCCACGCAGATGGGGTGGATGGCGGCCTCGGGCAGGCCGAGGGCCAGCAGCGGGCCTTCCAGCACGGCGGACACGGCCGGCTCGCCGAGCCAGCCGATGGCCAGGGAGGCCAAGGTGATGCCCAGCTGGCAGGCGGACAGATAGGCGTTGATGTGAGTCGTCACATCGCGGGCCGCCTCGGCGCCGCGGCGCTTCTCGGCCACAGCCATATCGATCTGGCTGCGGCGGACGCGCACGAGGGCGAACTCGGCCACAACGAAGAACGCGTTCATCAACAAGAACAGGACAACAAGCAACAAGCAAAGTGCGGTATACATACCGTCATGCACCCTTTCGGTGGATTTCGGGCCGCTTCCCTCTTGGAAGAGCCCCCATCCGTCGACTAAATTACGGGATATATCCTAGGCGATTTCTCGCCGCATCCGCCGAACTGACACCGCTTTACGGTGAACTTTCATAGTGTTGTTGCTTTTCTCGCTCGCGCGCTGGGCCTGTGGGCAAGTTGCCAGCCCTGCAACCGTTCGGCGTGGCCCGCTGGGGCAAAGGCCGGGGCAGTGGTACAGTAGGTCAGCCCCCCAGAATGCATATCGCGAAGCGCACGCAAGAGACGAGTAGCAGACGAGGTAGAAGATGAAACTGTCCCGCAAGGAATGGCTGATGTTGGCGGTGCTGGTGTTCGGCGCCTTTGTCACCGTGTTGAACCAGACGCTGGTTACGCCGGCGTTGCCGTCTATTATGGTGGAGATGGCCGTCGATCAGTCTACGGCCCAGTGGCTCACCACGGGCTTTACCCTGGTGAACGCCATCATGATTCCCATTACGGCCTATTTGCAGGATCGTTTCTCCACCCGCAAGCTGTTCGTGTTCTCTATGGCCACCTTCGCGGCGGGCACATTGCTGGCGGCACTCGGCCCCAATTTCCCCGTGCTCTTGGGTGGCCGTCTCGTGCAGGCCATGGGCGCCGGCATCCTCATGCCCGTGACCATGACCGTGCTCATGCTCGTGTTCCCCGTGGATCGCCGCGGGTCGGCCATGGGCATCTTCGGCCTCGTGATCGCCTTCGCCCCGGCCATCGGCCCCACGGTGGCGGGCTTCGTCATCGACCAGGCCGACTGGCACATCCTGTTCTACATCATCTTCGTGCTGTCCCTGGTCATCATCGGCGCATCGCTGTTCCTCGTGGACAACAAGGCCCCGGCGAACAAGGGCGACTCGGTGCTCGATCCGCTGTCGCTGGCCCTGTCCACCCTGGGCTTCGGGCTCATGCTCTACGGCTTCTCGGCTTTGGGCTCGGCCGGGCTCACTCTGGTGCCCATCGTCACTACCGTGGCCGGCACCGCTGGCGTTGTGTGGTTCTTCATCCGCCAGACACGGCTTCCCCACCCCATGCTGCGGGTGGATGTGCTGAAGAACCGCCGCTTCCTCATCGGCACCATCATCGGCATGCTCGTGCAGGGGGCGCTGCTGGCCGCCGGCATCCTCATGCCCATCTACGTGCAGTCGCTCCACGGGCTGTCGGCTACGGTCTCGGGCCTCGTGCTCATGCCCGGCGCCATCCTCATGGGGGTCATGAATCCCGTCGCCGGCAAGTGGTTCGACCGCCACGGCCCGCGCCGCATGGCCATTGTGGGCATGAGCCTGCTGACGCTCACCACCTTCGCCTTCGCTATTTTGAACCTGACGTCGAGCATTATCTACCTCACCATCGTGTATACCGTGCGCATGTTCTCCATGGCGCTCGTGAACATGCCTATCACCACCTGGGGCATGAACGCCCTGGACAACAAAGTGATGAACCACGGCACCTCGGTGAACAACACCCTGCGCCAGGTGGCGGGATCTCTCGGCACGGCCATCATCATCGCCGTATCTACCCAGGTGCAGAATTTCGCCACGCCGGACTTCGGCGCGGCCCAGGGTACCATGTTCGGCATCAACGCCGCCTTCCTCGTGTGCACGCTGCTGTGCCTGGTGGGCCTGGTCATGACCATTATGTTCGTGAAGGACAAGCCCGGCGAGGAAGCGGCCGTGGACGAGGGCGGCACGCGCAAGTCGCTGCTCACCTCCATCATGAAGACCGACGTGTACTCCCTTTCCCAGGACGCCACCGTGGAAGAGGCCATGCGCCTGTTCGTGGAGAAGAACATCTCGGCCGCCCCCATCGTGGATGCGTCGGGCGAGCCGGTGGGCTTCATCTCCGACGGCGACATTCTGAAGCGCCTGAGCCCTCGCCGCAACTCGTTCACCGATCCTATCGTGCTCATCAACCGCACGGTGCCCGATGAGGAAGGCTACGACGAGAAACTGGCGAAGGTGATGCAGATGCGCGCCAGCGAGATTGGCGCTGCGAGCCCCATCTGCGTGAGCGTGCACGCGAATCTGACCGACGTGTGCCGCGTGCTGGCCGAGAATCATCTGAAGAAGGTGCCGGTGCTGGAGGAGGGTCACATCGTGGGCATCATCAACCGCAGCGACATCACCCAGTACTCCATGGCGGCCTACCTGTCCGACCACCCCACCCGCGCCGTCTTCTGCGGCGACGGACCGAGCGGCCAAAGCGAGTGCGTAGAAGACGGGAAATGCGATTGCGATTGTGACTGTGAGAGCCGGGGCGGTCAGAAGAAGTAAGAACCGCACTAAGTCGTTTCGCCAATTGTCTAAAAAATAAGTTCAGTTTTGTTCCCCAGGTTCGCCCAAGGAACTCAGCGAGGTGCCGGGAGAGGCCCGGAATTGTGCCGAAGGACGGCCGAGCGGCCTCCGCGCCGCGAGGGAAAGTCCTGAGGTGCAAGGCCGGGCCTCTCCCGGCACCGCAGCGTCGGCATAGTTCGCTGGAGCGTCAGCGCCAGCGAAACAACAGTGAGCAAGCAGCCCCGGCGAGCGAAGGCAACGGGGCTGCTTGGCTTGGGAAGCCGCATGGCCGGCTTCCGTGCGAGGCAAAGACGCCAGGTGCGCGGGCTGCGATTCGGCGTCGAACGAGCATCTAGTATCTTCACCTTCGATAGTAGCCCTTTCGCCCTCGGCCGCTGTGTGCAACGGGGAACCGTCGCCTTTCTGCTATCCTATCGAAAACCACGGACAGCCGCCCAGAGGGGCGGTCTGCGCCGCAACCCTTGAGGAGGCCCCATGTTCGGAGACAATTTGGAGCGCATCGTCGCCGGTATCGAGAAGAATTACGAGGCGGACGAGATCTTCTTCACCAAGCCCGGCCGCCGCTTTCCCAGCCGCACGGCCATCAAGGGGCTGCTGACGGAACTGCGCCGGGTGCTGTTCCCTGGTTACTTCGGCCCGGAGATGCTGACCCCCTCTACAAGCCCGAGCTACTTCATCGGCCAAACCCTCATTGATATCGAGAGCGTGCTGCGCCAGCAGCTGATTCTGGCGCTCACCTATACCTCTGACGATCGCGATGCGGCGGCGGGTAGCGGCAACCACTTGTGCGGCGGCTGCACGAGCGATTCCATCTGCGAGCAGACGGCCGACATCTGCACGAAGTTCTTCGAGGAACTGCCCCATATTCAGCGCGTGCTGCTCACCGATGTGCAGGCGCTCTACGACGGCGACCCGGCGGCCGGCTCCAAGGAGGAGGTCATCTTCACCTATCCGGGCCTGTACGCCATTTACGTGTACCGCATCGCCCACGTGCTCTACGACTTGGGGGTGCCCATCATCCCGCGCGTGATGACCGAGATCGCCCACTCCTCCACGGGCATCGACATCGGCGCAGGCGCCACTATTGGCGAGTACTTCTTCATTGACCACGGCACGGGTGTCGTCATCGGCGAGACCACGGTCATCGGCGACCACGTGAAGCTGTACCAGGGCGTGACCCTGGGAGCCCTGTCCACCCGTGGCGGCCAGCGTTTGGCCGGGGTGAAGCGCCATCCCACCATCGAGGACGACGTGACCATCTACTCCAACGCCTCGGTGCTCGGTGGCGAGACGGTCATCGGCAAGGGCTCGGTCATTGCCGGTTCCACCTTCGTGACGTTCTCGGTGCCCCCCAATTCCCGCGTGTCGGTGAAGTCCCAGGAGATCACCGTCCGTCAACCGGGGGAGCGGGACTAAAGGATGGAGAAGCGAGTTCAAACGGTCGAGGACTTTTTGAGATCGCTTCAGGTCCAGAGGGAGGCTCTAGGGGTTCCCGTGCCAGATGCACCTTTCGCGCTTACTGACGAATACCTCGAAGAGCTTCGTTGCGAGGCGAAGATCGAGAGGCTGGTCGAAGGGGATCCCCGCTCGCCACGGCCCTGAACCGGGGTCGTTCTACAGGAACTTCGTCTCGTTCAGTTTGGCGAGGACCCAGTTGTTGAGGCGGATGACGGGGCGGCGCAGCACGAGGCCCAGTATGAGGCTCGGGATGAGGAAGGCTGCGAGCTGCCCCATGTTCACCAGGTAGTGATTGCCGTAGATGCCGGCCATGGCTCCCTCCAGCGCCGGCATGGAATGGGCGAAGGGCAGCCACGGATAGATGGCCCCGAACAGCGGGGCCGAGAGCATTTGCACGGGCATGAGGCCGCCGGAGCCCGCCAGTTGCAGCACCAACCCGATGATGGCGATGGCCTTGCCGATGTTGCCGAAGGAAACCGTGAGGGTGTACACGAGGTTCGTGAACACCACCGAGGCCAGGCAGCAGGCGGCCAGATACAGCCAGAAGTGCTCGCATTCCACTCCGAGGAAGAACACGTTGCCGAGCCCTACGATGAGCGCTTGGCCTAGCCCCAGCAGGCAGAACACCCCGTAGCGCCCGAGGTACAGCTCCGCTTCCGTGGGAGCGCGCCCCATCCGCGCGGCCAGGGCCCTCTGTTGGGTCGGCGAGACGGTCACGCTCATGAGGGCCACCATGAAGATGGCGCCGATCCACAGGCAGAGCGAGGTGTAGAAGGGGCTCATGGCGCTGCCGTTGTCGGCCATGGGGTACACCGGGATGCGCTCGAGGCGGGTGGGGGCGGCCAGGAACTGGGCCACGGCGCCGGGGCGGTCGCCGATGATGCGGCGCACCGCCTCGAAGTCCCCGCTGCTCACGGCCTCATTCAGGTCGCGGCGGGCCTGATCGAGGGGCTCCCGCGCCTGGCGCAGCCCCTCGGCGCAGGAGCGCAGGGCCTGCTCGGCCTCGTTGAGCCCCTGGGAGAGGGAGCCGGTCGCGCCCCCGAGGCTCGCGGCGGTGGCGTGCAGGGAGTCCAGAAGGCTCTCGGTGTCGTCGCCCACCGCTCCCAGGCTGGCGCTGAGCCGTTCGAGCTCGCCCTTCAGCTGGTCGCGGTAGGTGTCCTCGGCAGCGGTCAGGCTGTCCCGGGCCTGGCCGACGCTCTCGGCTACCTTCCGATGGGCCTCCTCCAGCGTGTCCTTGTCGTGGCCGAGGGCCCCTTCGGCCTGCTGCAGGCTTTCCGCGAGGGCGCCGAGCGCCTCTTGGGCCCGGCCCAGCAGGGGTACCGCCGGGCTATCGGGGTCGGCCGCGGCCAGGGCGTCCTTCAGTTCCCCGTAGGCTGATGCCAAAGCCTCCGCGTCGGCGCGGGTGCTCGCCAGCACCGCTGCGGCCGCGGCCGGGTCCTCTTCCATGGTGGCGAAGGCCTCCTCCACCGCTGCGGCCACGGCATCATAGCTCTCTCGAGCCGTCGCCAGGTCGCCCTCGGCTCCGTCGGCGGCTGCCGTCAGGGCGTCCCGGGCCCCCGTGAGGGCCTCGTCGCCCTCGCCGATAAGGGGGCGCACGGCCTCGGGGGCCTTCCCCGCTTCGTCTAGTACGGTGCCAGCCGCCGTGGTGAGGGAACCGGTGGCGCCGAGCAGGTCGGCGTAGGCCTCGGTCTGGTCGGCCGCCGCCGCAAGCTCGCCCGTGGCCGCCTCGAGGCGCTGGCTCAAAGTCTGGGCGTAGGTGAGAATGCCCTCGCCATCCATGAAGTTCGTGAGGCTCGCCGTGGTGCCGAGGGCCACCTTCGCCACGGTATCCGCGAAGGTCTCGTCGATGGTTTCCTGCAGGGTGCTCGCCCCGGTGGAGGTGACCCGCTGGGCAATGGCATTCTCCTTCTCGTTGTCCCAGTAGTCGATTTTCGCCTCGGTGACCTGGCCGGTGAACACCGTCATCAGGTCGGCGGAGAAGTTCTTCGGAATCACCAGGGCCGCGTAGTACTCCCCCGAGCGCACCCCGTCGATGGCCTCCTGCTCGCTGACGAACTGCCAGTCGAAGCGATCGTTGGCCCGCAGGGCGCTGAGCACCGACTCGCCGGCGTTGATGGGCGTGGGAAGGAGGTCGGAGCGGTAGCCCTCGTCCACCGAGGCCACGGCCACCTTGATGTTGCCAGTGCTGTCGTAGGGGTCCCAAAAGCCCAGGGTGGTGAACCAGGCGTACAGCGGCGGCACCAGGGTGAGTCCCAGCACCACAATGGCGGCGATGACGTTGCGGAACAGGTGGCGCACGTCCTCGGCGAAGATCGCGGCGATCATCCTCATGGGCGCTCACCTCCTCGGGGAGAGCCGAGGGACAGCTGATGGGCGGCTTCCGCATGCAGATCGGCGGTGCTCAGGTCGGCGAGGGCGAGCTGGCGGGTGAGACGGGCATTCAGGAAGCTGATGACGATGAGGTAGGTGTCCACCACGATGATACCGACCACCATGGCCATGAGCATGAGCGCCCGCGTGTCCACGTCGGCCCGCACGAGCACCATGATGGCGAAGGTGATGAGCGGCTGGGCGAACAGCGCCACCCAGCCCACGCGCACCAGGCGCGGGTAGAGCCGTTGGAACCGCTGGGCCCGAGCGACCAGCTGGTCGCGGAAGGCGCCGGTATCCAGCAGGGCCCGCACGAGGGTGCGCGTGTGGAAGCGGGCCGCAGGTGCCGATGCCCCGGCGGCGTTCTCGGCCGCTTCCACTCCCGGGGCCACCGGCTCGGCCAGCAGCAGGTCGGTCTCGCCGAGTTTCTCATCGAACAGGAGGTTCAGGTTGAACGAGGCCCGGCCCAGGCCCAGGCCGATGGCGAAGCCGGCCGGCACAAACAGCAGGGCAAGCCACAGCATATCCCAGAGGTAATCGAGCCCGTAGAAGCCTCCGATGGCCTCCCGCATGGCATCGATGGAGTAGGTGAAGGGCAGCAGGGGGTGAATGGCCTGGAAGAAGGCGGGCATCATCTCGATGGGGAACATGCCCGACGAACCGGGAATCTGTACGATGAGCAGGATGACCGCCACGGCCTTCCCCACATGGCGGAAGGCGTAGGCCAAGGCGAACATGAGGTTCACGTCCACGAACACCGTGAGCAGCCCGGCCCCGATGAAGGCCGCAGGGTTCTCGCATTGAATGCCGAGGGCGAGGTCGCCGACGCAGCACACGAGGCCCATGGCCAGGCCGGCGGTGACGTAGAACAGCCAGCGGCCGAAGTAGGCCTGGGTGGGGGTGAAGCGGGGCAGCCCTTCGGGGTCGACCCGCAGTTTCACCATGGCCATGAGGATGAAGCCGGCCACCCACAGGGCCAGGTTCGTGAAGAAGGGGGTCACGCCGCTGCCGTAGTTCTTCACCGGGTACACGAGGTGGGTGTCCAGGGTGACGGGAGATGCCATGAACGCCCCCACGGTGGAGGGGTCGGCCTTCAGGTAGTCCGTCAGCGCCTGCACGAGGGCGGAATGCTGGAGGGCCGCCAGGTCGCTCTCGGCGCGGGTAAGGTTGTCCTGCAGGGTGCCCAGGACCCCGTCGGTGGTCTCGAGCGATGCGAGGGAGCTGTCCAGCGTCGTGCTCAGCTGGGCCAAGAGGGCCCGGGCCTCGGCCAGGGAGGGGGCCATGCCCGCTAGGGCGCCGTCCAAGGTGCCGCAGGCCGCCACGAGTCCGTCGAGGCTGCGGGTCAGGGCCGGCATTACGGTGTCGCGGAAGGTGCCGGCGGTCTGTTCCGTTGCCGTGGCGGCGCTGCGGGCGGCCTCGTCCAGGACGTCGCCCTCGCCTTCCAGCGAGGCCGCGGTAGCATCCAGGGCCGTCTGGGCGTTCTGCAGGGCGGCAATGGTGGCAGCCATGCGGTCGTTGCCCTCCCGGGCCTCGGCCAAGGCCTCGGTCACCGCCGCCGGGGCATCGGCCGCGGCGGCCTCCTGCTCCAGGGATGCCACGAGGGCCTCGTTGTCGAGCAGCAGGACCTGGGCCTCCTCCAGGGCCGCCCGCGTTGTGGCCTCGGCCGCGGCCACCGCGCCTGCGGCGGTGCCCAGGGCGCCGTGGGCCTCGCTCGCGGCCCGGGCCAGGGCAAGGGCCCCGTCGGTGGCCTGGTGGGTGAGGGTGTCGCCGTAGCCGTCCAGGGTGGTGCGCGTCTGCCCCAGAAGCTCCTTCGCCTCGGCGATGGTCTCCCGCAGGCGGGGGCCGTCCTCTTCCAGGGCCGCCAGGGTGTCGTCGGCCCGGTGCACGGCCGCCGCCGTGGCCTCGGCGGTGTTCCCGAGGGTCTCCAGGGCGCCCCGGGCCGCCTCAACGGTTTCCCGGGCCCGGCCCACGCCCGCGGTCAGGCTATGCTCGGCCGCCGCGCCCTGCTCCTGGGTCGAGGCGGCAGCCGCTTGGGTGGTGCCCACCACCTTCTCGGCCACGGTCTTCACGAAGTTCTCGTTGACGGCCTTCTGCACGGCCCCCGCGGCGGCGTCGGTCACCTTCGGGGCGATGGAGGAGGGCTTCTCGTCCACGTAGTAGTCGATGGTCGGCGGGGTGAAGTCGCCGGTGAACACGCTGGCGAAGTCGGCGCTGAAGTCCTCGGGAATGACGAGGGCTGCCCAGTACTTCCCCGCGTAGACCCCGTTGACGGCACTCTCCTTATCGGTGAATTCCCAGCCCATGGCGTGGTTCTCCCGCAGCGAGGCCACCACGCTGGCGCCCACGTCCAGCCTTCCCGCCTCGGCACTGTCGGCCCCGGCGTCCTCGTTGGCCACGGCCACCTTCATGGCCTCGGTGTTGCTGTAGGGGTCCCAGTTCGCGGCCACCACGTACCAGGCGTAGGCCGAGGGCATGACGATCATGCCGAGGGTGATGACGAGCGCGACGGGATTGCGCAGGATGCGCCGTACATCCCGCGCGAAGATGGCGAAGATCACGCCGAGGTATGCCCGCGCTCGCTTGAACACCGTGAAGCCCATTCTCGCTCGTCATTCCATGGGCACGATTATCTTCTCTCTCATCGATTTGTCGGGTCGTGCTGCCCGTTTGTCAACACGTTGTGGCCTGACCGCCGAAGGGTTGCGATACACTGCGATCATAGGCCCGCGGGCTCTTGGGGCCGCCCCGTTTCGTGCAGCCTGTTGCCCGCGCCCTCTGTAACGAGTTGAAAGGAGGCCCCCGTGGCCGATCGCACCATCGAGAATGACAGCACCGACGTCCCCGAGATTCCCGAGGAACTGGAGCGCGTGCTCGTCTTCGCCCTCGACGAGGGTAAGGAGAAATTGGAATCCGGCGCGGATCTCATTCCCTTCACCGCCCTCATCGTGAAGGACAACCTGTTCCTGGAGACCCACCCCGGCGACGACGCGGAGGAGTGCTTCGCCGCCGCTGAGGCCAACGTGCGCGGCGCCCGCGGCGCCGGCGGTTACGCCTTCTGCTATGACGGCTACATCGAGACCGACGACGGCGTGAAGGACGCCATCATCGCCGAGGGCGGCCAGCCCGGGGTCGACACCGGCTATGCCGTGGCCTACCTCTACGCCATGGATGACGACGGCGCCCTCACCTTCGAGGCCGAGCCGGCCTACATCGGCGAGGCCCCGAACTTCATGGAGGCCCTGAAGGAGCCGGTCGCCTACGGCGCCGACGAGATCGACGAGAAGTACGCCGCCGAGGACGAGGGAGACGACGCCGGCGACGAGTGCTGCGGCGCCCATGACCACGACGGCGACGGTCATTGCGGCTGCGGCTGCCACGGCGAAGCGGAGTAAATCTGCCGAAGCAATCTGCCAAAAAAGAAAGAGGAGGGCGCCCTGCTTCCCGCGGCGCCCTTCGCTGTTTTCGGGGCCAGAAGCAAAAAATGCCGGCGGCCATCAAGTCTCCTATTCCATGGGGATCGCTTGCTTGTGACCCATGGGAAAGGTGCGAAAGCCAGAAAAGCGTCATCAATTCGTTGCCTAGAAATTCGTTTACCGTTACATTGGTCTGAGGTAATTTCGCCCCTGTTTCCTGACATCAGGGGTTGGCTAAACGTCTCGCGCATCCGTGCCGCTCGTCGGGTCTGCCACTCGAATGCGCGAGCTGAGGAATAGGAGCGCTCCGTGAGACAGGCCATCGCTGCAACGCGCCCAGCAAAGCGGCCCCTTTTCGCCAAAGCCCTCGCTCTTTTCGCTGCCGTCGCCCTCGCGGGGGGGGGTCTTACACCCCTGCCGGCCTTTGCCGACGATGCAGCCGCGCCCCGCGCGACGTCGCTGGGCGGCTACACCGCGGTGCCGAAAACCTACCTGAAAGAAGTCGGTAAAGAGTTCCAGGGCGCCGTGAAGCCCAAGACCAACAGCCTGGGCGATGCCGCTATTCCTGGCGCCTACACCTCCATCGTGGGCCCCTACCAGTTCAACATTGCCGGCAACACGAACACCCGAGGCAAGTCGGATTCCATCATCGGCACCCAGTTGCACAGCTCCGTCGACCCCAACGCCGAGGCCGAGGCCGGCTACCGCCTGGAGAAGACCACCTCTCCGGTGGCAAATGTGGGTGGAGAGAAAGAGACTGCCCCGCGCAGTAATTCCAGTTCTGCGGTGCTGAAGGCGCCCGCTAGCGAAAACGTGCGCATCCACAAGGCCTACCTCGTCGTGGCCGCCACCCACTACAATCAGTTCCTCTCTGCGACCAGTCCTCTTTCTACTTACGGCGTCACCTTGAAGGGCCCTCGCGGCGGCATGATCCGCTGCTGGCCCGAATACCTCTTCAATGAGGGAGACAGCCGCACATCCACCTTCTTCGACGTAACGGACTTCGTGAAGGAGCAGTCCTACGGCATTTACACCGGCATCAATATCCCCTTCACCGCCCGCTCGGCCGCTGCCGTCGCGGGCGGCGACTACTTTGGCGCTTGGAAACTCATCGTGATCGAGGAAAATCCCGCGGTACCCGTGCGCATGCTGCGCTTGCTCCTGGGCGGCACCGGTGTGGTGAACGGCGCTACCACCCAGGTGGAAATCTCGGGCGAAGGCCTTTCGGTGGCCGATAAGCCCACTGGCGAGCTGGTCATGTCCATGGACGGCTCCGACTATATGGACAGCGCCCAATCCATGAACTATACCACCGACCAAGGCGGCTCGGGAAGCATTTCCAACCCCCACCACCCGCAAGACCGCTTCTATTCTTTCGTGATCGATCACAAAGGAGCGTGGGTTGATGTGGATCCGGCTCCTGTCGCTGGCAACACGAGCGCCTGCACGAGCACGAATCGCACTTGGCCCCAGGCCAACACCGACCTTTGCGTCATGGACATCAATGATGACGCCAACGGGGGCAGCCTGAAACTGAATGGCGGCGAAAAGCAGGTGATCGTGAAAGCCTCCACCAACAATAACCCCACTATCCTCAGTTCCCTCGGCCTGGCCATCGACATCGTGGTGCCCACCTTCGAAACCACGATGATCATCACCAACCTGGACCGCCACTATTCCTCCGACACCGAGAACTACAACCCCCATGTGCACTATGCGCAGGAGGGCGACCGCTTGCGCTCGACGGTGCTGGCCGTGAACAAGTCCCCCGAGGACAAAAAGCAGTTGGGATTGAAGAACGCCACGCTGACCATCGAGGTGCCCGCCATGCGTACGGTGAATCTCGATAGCGATGTGATCGCCCGCTACAAGAGCTACGACGGCAAGGAGTCCTACGACCTGAACGTTAAGGGCCTGGAAATGGTGGACGGCGTGCCGGTCATCACCGTGCAGGCCACCGACGACACGGTCATCACCCGCACCGGTTTCTTCGAAGTCATCTTCGAGGGCACCGCCAAGGGCAGCGAGACCTACGTGCCCTACTCTAACAGCGCGTCGCTGAAGGGCTCCTTCGTGGACGAGAACGGAACCCACCACGCGGACATGGTCATGGAGAAGCTCGGTCTCGTGTACAAGACCACAGCCTCCGACATTCTGCGCTTCCCCGTCACCGCCTCTTCCAGCGGCAGCGGTACGTTGACTGTCACGGGTGAGAACGGCGTGGGCGACAGCTACCCCACCAACGGCTCGGTCACCGTTACTCCCACGCCCGACGCGGGCCACCATGTGCAGTCCATCGTCATCGACGGGGTGGTGCGCGACGACCTGATCGGCAAGGACAGCTTCACGTTGCCCATCGACGGACAGGCCCACGACATTCGCGTGGTATACGAGCCCGACAGTCCCAACGATCCGCCCGCGGACGCGGAATTCATCCGCATCGATACCAAGGGCGACAAGGGCGTGGAAGCGCTCACCGAAACCCGTACGGTCAAGCGCGGCGAATCGATGACCATCACCTGGGCCGCCAAGGCCGGCTACCGCATTCACGAGGTGCTGGTAGACGGCATTCCCTATGCCAGTCCCGCCAGCGGCACCCTCACCCTCAGCAACATCGCCGTGGGGCATACCGTGGAAGTGCGCACCATCAGCGACTATTACTCGATCCAGACCATCGTGCGCGGACCCGGCGAGATCAGCGCCGGCACCACGGTGCCGAAGGGCGGCAGCTACACGGTGAATTGGAACGTGAAGGACGCTGCCAAGGACAAGGCGGAACTAGCCTACGTGTACATTGACGGCGTGAAGAAGTACGACAGCCATGCCGTTGAGCATGCCGAGGGCGCCTTCGAGACCTTTACCTTCGATCAGGTTACCGCCGACCACAAAGTGGAAGTGGTGTACAAGGAATTCGATGAGAAGTTCGGCACCGACGTTCCCGACCAGCCGACCGATGACGGCTCGTTCGTGGTCGCCACCCAGCTGGTGGGCGGCCCCGGAACCATTTCGCCCTCGGTCGAGCTGGAGAAGGGGTCCGCATCCGACGTGGATGTGACGTGGACTATCGGAGACGGCTTCTATCTGGATAGCGTAATCCTGACCCAGGGAGCCACGCGCACGGTACTTACGGCCAAGGACAACACCGTCAGACTGCCGGCCGTCAGCGCCGATTGCACCGTCCAGGTGGTGCTGAAAACCGAAGCCGAGCGCGATGAGGTGACCTATGCCATCGACACCTCCATGGTGGGAGGGCCCAGCTCCATCACGGGATCTATGGCGAACTTGAAGCCCCATTCCAGCGGGCATGAGGTGGTGTGGAAGGCTGCTGAGGGCTATCGGGTGGCATCGGTGCTGGTAGATGGCGTGCCCCGCGACGACCTGCTTTCCTCCGATCGGGTGCGGTTCGACGATATCGCGGCCAACCATTCGGTGATCGTCTCGGTGCAGCCCCTCAAGACGCTGGACATCACGGGCTTCTATTCCATCACCGTCACCTGCGAGGGCAACGGCATGGCCGGCAGGTCGGCCAGCGTTCCTCAGAACGGCTCGCACACGGTTAGCTGGTCGCCTTCGAAGGGCGAAGATGTTGTGCGCGTATTGATCGACGACATCGAGCAGCCCGGCCTGGTATCTGGGGCCGCTGCGGCATTGGCGAGCGACGCCGGCGCTGCCGCGCCCTTCTCGCTGATGAACGGTGCGCTGCCGGCCCTTATGCGCTCAGCCAACTCGTTCAGTTTCGCGAACGTGGGAGCCGATCATCGCGTGCATGTGGTATTCAGCGAGCACACGGTCCCGGCCGACACGCGCTTCCGTATCGACACCTCCATCGAAGGGGGCGAGGGCACTATCTCCGACGTCAGTATTGTGGACGGCGGCGACAGCCATACGGTCGCCTGGACCGTGGGCAACGGCAGTACCGTGGCCAAGGTGTACGTAGACGGCAAGGAGGTGGCTGTCCCCGCCGACAACCGGTGGACGTTCGACGACGTGGCGGCCAACCACACGGTGCGCGTCGTGCTGACGTCGACCGAGAAGCCCGAAGTGAAGCCCGAGGCGCCGAACGGCTACCACAGCATCATCATCGAGGGGTCAGGCGCGGGCACCGTAGGAGGTTCGGCCCACGTGCCGGCCAAGGGAAGCCACACGGTGACGTGGAAATCCAGTGACGGATCGCGGCCCCAGTACGTAATTGTCGACGGCGTCGTGCGAACCGATCTTTTGGACAAGGACAGCCTCACCTTCAGCGACATTGCCGCTAACCACACGGTGTATGTGGTATTCGAGGGCGGCTCGCTGCCCGAGGGCTTCGACCCCGACGGCGACGATAACGGCAACGGCTCGGACAGCTCGGGAGGGGGCGACAACGGCGGTAACGGCCCGGGCGGCGCTGGCGATAACAATGGTGGCGGCAACGGCAGCGCCGGCGGCAACGGCTCGGGCGACGAATCGAGCACCGGCGGAGCAGGGACGGGGGATGCCGAGCATACGGATGCCGGGAACGGCACGAAGCCCGCCTTCCTCACGCGCCTCGCCCAGACGGGCGATCCCCTCGCGGCGATCGCAACGACCGTCGGCCTTATCGGCTTCTTAGCTGCGGCGCTCCTTGTTGCGGCGTGGCGGAGGCGAAGCGCAGACAGGTAGTGTACCTTCGCCGCGGCCAGAAACAAAATTGCCGGCGGGACCGATCACTGTCCCGCCGGCATGCTCATCGTCGCGAGCATTCGACATCGCCCAAGAATCATGGTTGCCCAAGCCGGTAAGGCGGCTCTGGCAACCTTGGCGAAGATCGCAAGAAAGAAGTGGCGCGGCGAAGAGGGGTGCTTCGCCGCGCCGGAGGAGGGGGTAGCGGCATCAAGTGCCGCATCTGCTTTCAAGGGGATTGAAGCAGAGCGATGGAAGCAGGGGAACTTCCAAATCGCTGATACGAATAATAAAGCAAGACTTGTTTTCCTGTCCATAATGTGTATCGCATTCACAAGAGAGCGGCACAATTTTGGCGGTGAACTGTAATCTAGGGTAATTCGGTCACCGTTTGTCCCGATCACAGGCCCGCTCACCCTCAAAAGTCGCCAAAGGGCCCCTGCGGCGACTTCCTGTATCATGGAAGGGAAAACTTCTCGGAAAGGAATTCCCCATGGCTGATATCGCCCTGCGCTTCTTCAAGGACATGCTCGTCGTCTCATCTCCCGTCGCGGCGGCCCTGGCCCGTCAGGGCGTGACCGATCCGCGCGACCAGGCCCTCGCGGTCGTCTTGGAGCCGGAAACCGTGGAGGACATCTATCGCTTGGAAGCGGTGGCGGGGCCGCAGGTGCTGGTTACCCCCGTGGCCGATTTCACCCCCGCCCGCCTGGCGGCCCTCGGCATGGAAGGAAAGGGGACTGAGCTGGCCCGGGCGTCCCTCGCCGCCGTGCGCGCGTTCAAGCCCCAGCATCTGCTGGTGGAGATCGGGCCCTGCGGGCTGCCGCTGGATCCCTCGTCTAAGGGCTCCCTCGTGGAGAATCGCGATCAGTACGCTCGGGCCGCCGAGCTGTTCGAGGCCGAGGAGTTCGATGCCTTCTTCTTGAACGGGTTCACGACCATCGATGACCTGAAGTGCGCCCTCATGGGGCTGCGGAAGGTAAGCGACGCGCCCCTTTTCGCCTCGGTAGATGTTACGGCCGATGGCATGCTCGCCTCTGGCCGCGGCACCCTGGCCGAAGCGGTGGCGGTCATGGCCGACCTCGGCGCATCGGTGGCCGGCTTCGCCACCTTGGCCGACCCGGCCTCGGCGGCCCGGCTGGCCGATGGGGCCCGCGAGGCCCTGGCCGCCCAGGGAGCCGACCTTAGCCTCATGGCCACCCTCGTCGTGGCCGAGCGCGATTCCCGACAGCAGGGCCCTACGACCGAGAACCCCTACTACGCGCCGGATACCATGATGGCCGCCGCCGGGGCGCTGCGTTCGGCTGGGGTGCAGTTCCTCCGCGCAGCGGGCGATGCCACGCCGGCCTATACCGGCGTCCTGGCCGCCGCCACGGCAGGGCAGGATGTGACCGTAGAAGGCTAGGCGCATCTGCCCATCCGAAAACGAACGCCGAGAGCGCTGCTGCCCGTCGCGGTGGTTCGCCCGTCTGCGGCGGGAGGTTTCCGTCTGCGCCGGCGAGCTCCGCATGCGCGGGGCTTGCTGACGCGCCGTCATCTCTCATCGAAAAAACTTCTGTAGTTTTCGGCCGCGTAAAAACACAACTTGTTCGGTTGATCTCGAACGGTTCGGCGAGTACTATATGTATCCGCCAAATGAACGAATAAACACAAGATATAGTGGTTCAGTTGGTTGATAACCGGTGGAAAGCCTGTGGGCAAAACAAGGCGAAACATCGGTTTACCTCTTAGGAAGCATCGAAGTCCGACGATGGGGAAAACATTGTCGGACTTCCGTATGTTGTGGTTGGCAAGGCGCGGCAACGCGGCACAAGAAAGGAAGTACAGCGGTTATGCTCAAGACCATTATCAAGCGCGACGGGCGCACGGCGGAGTTCCACCCCCAGAAGATCGCCGATGCGGTGGAGAAGTCGTTCCAGGCCTGTGCGGCCATGCAGGATCGCGCCACCGCCGAGCAGATCGCCGCGACGGTCGTCGAGAAGCTTGAGAGCGGCGCCATCGAGGGCACGCCCACGGTGGAAGGCGTGCAGGATCTCGTGGAGGAGACCCTCATCGAGTCCGGCTTCGTGCAGACCGCCAAGGCCTACATCCTGTACCGTGCCGAGCGCAGCCGCGTGCGCGACGTGAACTCCCGTCTCATCCAGACTTTGAAGGACATCACCTTCTCCAAGGCCGCCGACTCCGACATGAAGCGCGAGAACGCCAACATCGATGCTGACACCGCCATGGGTACCATGCTGAAGTACGGCTCGGAATCCGCCAAGCAGTTCTACGAGATGTGCGTCATCGACCCGCGCTACGCCAAGGCCCACCGCGAGGGCGACATCCACATCCACGACATGGACTTCTACACCCTGACCACCACCTGCTGCCAGATCGAGCTGCGCAAGCTGTTCAAGGGCGGATTCTCCACCGGCCACGGCGTGCTGCGCGAGCCCAACGACATCTCCAGCTACGCGGCCCTGGCCTGCATCGCCATCCAGTCGAACCAGAACGACCAGCACGGCGGCCAGTCCGTCTGCGACTTCGACTACGGCCTGGCCGTGGGTGTGGGCAAGACCTTCCGTCGCCTGTTCAAGAAGCACGCCGCCGAGGCCATCGACCTCTTGACCGACATCGAGGACGACCGTGCCTTCGCCGAGAACCTGCTGGCCTCCGTAGAGGCCGAGACCGGTACCACCGCCAGCCTGGAGATGGATCCGGCCTTCCGCGCCGCGGTCATCGCCGGCATCGTGGCCGCCGGGGCCGACGAGGCCACGGCCGAGCGCGTGGTGGCCTACGCCGAGAAGAACGCCTCTCGCGACACCGACCGCCAGACCTTCCAGGCCATGGAGGCCCTGGTGCACAACTTGAACACCATGCACTCCCGCGCCGGCGCCCAGACGCCCTTCAGCTCGGTGAACTACGGTATGGACACCAGCCCCGAGGGCCGCATGGTCATCAAGAACATGCTGCTGGCCACCGAGGAGGGCCTGGGCTCCGGCGAGACTCCCATCTTCCCCGTGCAGATCTTCCGCGTGAAGGAGGGTGTGAACTACAACCCGGAGGATCCGAACTACGACCTGTTCAAGCTGGCCATGCACTGCTCGGCCAAGCGCCTGTTCCCGAACTTCAGCTTCCTGGACGCGCCGTTCAACGCCCAGTACTACAAGGGCACGCCGGAGACTGAGATCGCCTACATGGGCTGCCGCACCCGCGTCATGGGCAACGTGTACGACCCCGACCGCGAGGTCACGCCCGGCCGCGGCAACCTGTCCTTCACCTCCATCAACCTGCCCCGCCTGGCCATTCGCGCCAAGGGCGACATCGACCTGTTCTTCGACCTGCTCGATTCCAAGCTGCAGCTGGTGACCGGCCAGCTCGACGAGCGCTTCGAGATTCAGGCCCGCAAGCACGTGTACAACGCGCCGTTCCTCATGGGCCAGGGCGTGTGGATCGATTCCGAGAAGCTCTCGCCCACCGACGTGCAGCGCGACGTGCTGAAGCACGGCACCCTGACCACCGGCTTCATCGGCCTGGCCGAGTGCCTGGTGGCCCTCACCGGCCAGCATCACGGCCAGTCGCCTGAGGCCCAGCGCCTCGGCCTGGAGATCGTGGGCCACATGCGCTCCTACTGCGACCGCATCTCCCAAGAGCGCGGCATGAACTACTCGCTCATCGCCACCCCGGCCGAGGGCCTGTCCGGCCGCTTCGTGCGCATCGACCGCGAGCGCTACGGCGTCATCCCCGGCGTGACCGATCGCGACTACTACACCAACGGCTTCCACGTGCCGGTGTACTACGACATCTCCGCCTACGACAAGATCGCCCTGGAGGCGCCCTACCACGCGCTCACCAACGGCGGCCACATCAGCTACATCGAGCTGGACGGCGACCCGTCGGACAACCTGGAGGCCTTCGAGAGCGTCATCCGCTACATGAAGGACTGCGGCATGGGCTACGGTTCGGTGAACCACCCCGTGGACCGCGACCCGGTGTGCGGCTACAACGGCATCATCGAGGACGTGTGCCCGAAGTGCGGCCGCTCCGAGGACGCCCACAACCAGCCCTTCGAGCGCATTCGCCGCATCACCGGCTACCTGGTGGGCACCCTGGATCGCTTCAACGACGCCAAGCGCGCCGAGGAAAGCCAGCGCGTGAAGCACGACGTGCCCGCCGGCGAGTAACGCGGCGCCGAACATCTCGCGCACCCCTGAGGGCCGTCATTATGACGGCCCTCTTTGTTTTTCCTCGAGAAAAGGCATAGTCGGCTGAGAATCGGGCATTTTAAGGGATTCTGCAATATGATAGGATAACCTATCAAAATGTTAAATCTAACAAAATGATAGGTTTATTGCCGAGGGAGCTACCGATGTACGAGAGGTCTATTGTCTCTGTTTTGTCGAAGCGCATGGAAGAGCCGCGTCGTTTTATCCAAATCGTGATAGGGCCGCGCCAAACGGGGAAGAGCACGGCGGTCTCTCAGGCACTCGCACGCGTGGGCGCTGCAAAAGTCTCGGCATCCTTCGATAGGCCACGCGACCGGACCGCAAGAAGGCTTGAGGGGGTCTGGAACGAGGCGCGCCGTTTTCTTCGTGATGAGCCCGAGGTGATCTTGTCCCTCGATGAGATCCAGAAGGTGCCTGATTGGTCATCAACAGTGAAGGCTCTTTGGGATGAGGATACGAGGGAGGGGCGCAATGTAAAGGTCGTTCTCACGGGCTCATCGGCTCTTACGCTCCAAAGCGGCATGGCCGAGTCTTTGAAGGGGAGGTTCGAGGAGATACCCTCGACACAATGGACCTATGCTGAGTGTCGCGAGGCGTTCGGCTTCTCGCTCGACCAGTTTCTCTTTTTCGGAGGCTACCCCGGGGCAGCGGCATTTATTGACGATGTGGACCGATGGTTCGCCTACATGCATAGCTCCATCATCGAGCCCACTATTACGCAAGACGTTCTGGAAATGGAAACGGTGAAGAAGCCCGCCCTCCTTCGTGCCCTTTTTGAAACGGGCGCCCTTTATTCTGCGCAGGAAATATCCTATCGGAAACTGCTCGGTCAACTAGATGACAAGGGGAACACCGAAACGGTGGCGCACTACCTGGATCTTCTCGATCATGCCGGCTTGTTGTCCGGTCTCAAGAAATACGATGAGAAGATTCTCCGCTCGAAAACGAGCTCGCCGCGGCTCCTCGTCCACGATACCTCCCTGATGACGGCAGCTTACGAGCAGGATTGGGAGCAGCTCATCTCGATGCCCGACCAGCGCGGTCATCTTGTCGAGACGGCAGTGGGGGCCTATCTTCTGGCCCGTTCCAAGACCGAACGTTTTGCGCTTCGTTGGTGGCGCGAGCGAAACGACGAGGTCGATTTCGTGATAACCAAGGGCACAAGGCGCACGGCCATCGAGGTGAAGAGCGGACGCCACCGTCGGGCCCTGGGGGTTGGCACATTCGTCGAGCGCTATCCGGGCACCTATGCGCTCGTGGTCGGAACCGACGGGTGCACGTTGGAGGACTTTCTGTCAGGAAACGTCTCCCTTTTCCAATAGCGCAGAAGCTTCAGGCAATGTGCAACTGCCTCGTGTCGGACAGATGGCCGCTTACAGGTTGTCGAAGGCGTCGCGAACGAGAGAGATAAGCTGGTCTCGTGAGTGCACATCAAGCTTCACGTATATCTTGTGGGTGTGAGTGCGAACCGTGCTCACGGTGATAGAAAGCTGGGAGGCGATCTCCTGCGGCGTGCGGTTGCGGGACAATTCAAGCAGCAGCTCCCTCTCTCGGTCGGAGAGCATCGCGCGCTTTCCGACGATCTCGCAGGCTTCCTCCCAGGGCCGCTCGCTTTTCCTCGTCTGAAGTTTGTTACGCTCGCGCATGAGGACATCACGAATATTGAGCTGATTTGCCCCCGAAGCCTCAAGAATCTCATCAAGGTCTTTCTCAGTGAACACCAACACGAAGCAGCCGAGTATGAGCGCGATCAGCAGGACAGCGAAGGGCGTTCCGATACCGTCGGGGTTTGCGCCCAGCTTATCGAACACGTTCCAATAGCCGTACAGGTAGCCCACGCCAAGCCCCATGTTGGCAAACCCTTCCCCCAGCCCAAATACGAGTACGGGCGAGAAGCCTCCCGATTTCGCTACGAAGGAGAGCAGGCACCACACGATAAGGCTGTTAACGCTGGAAAGGGCTGCTGTGAACACCAGGGGGAGGGCGGTGTGCAGGTTGAGGAGCGGAAGGGCGGCAACGACAAGGGCAAGAGCGGCCATGCACAGCAGATACAGCCGACCAAAGCCGACGCTTTTAAGAAAGAAGAGGGCGGCGCAAATAAGCAGGATTGCGAACGTGAGGCGCAGGAGCATGGCTTGCTGGGAGTTAAGTTGATGCACGTCAGGCGGTTGGTCGAGCATGAAGAAGTTGCGAACGATGGACGACACCGCCGAGAAGACGCATACAGCGACCATGAGCTTGATCATGAGGGGGAGCGCCTTGAAAAAGAGCGGCACGGTAAGAAGGTCGTTCCCGGGAGCAATGCTTTCCTTGCCAGCTTCTTCAGGAAGAGAGGCAAGACCGACGACTACCACGGGCAGCAAAACTACCGAGAGCAGATTGCTGAGCGGAGGGCCGTCGGGAACGGGAGTAAACCAGCTGTTGCCGATGACGAGGTAGAAGATAATGGCCACGAGTAGTTCGGAGAGCGCCGCGTAAAGGAAAACCTTGCTGGGCTCCAGATGGGCGTACAGCCTGGCAACGAACAAGGTGAGCAGTCCGAGCCCGATGCCGACGAAGATACTGCCGCCTTGGAACAGGATCGAGGAAGGGCCCCAGAGCGCGAGAAAGCGCGGCCCGCTTGCGATAAGCAGCAAAACGCCGACAACGCACATGCCCGCTATCAGCAAAGACGCGCGGCGCCATTGAAAGAAGCGAGCGAGCTTTTGCTGGAAGAAAGCACCAGCGATAAGCACTGCAGCCGAAACAAGATACACATGCATGGCTACATCAATGGCAGCCAGATTCCCGGCATCAGTGACGGTCATCCATGCTCCGAAGTCAACGACGAGGTAAGTCCAAGCGAGCAAAACTCCCAAGGAGAAATAGCGCAAGTTGGGCCAGAGGGTTACTAGGGATGTGCCAGCAGATGCTAGACATCTCTTTGCCCCAGTACTGGAATCTGCCACGGTCTCACCCTCCCTCGTTCGTAGCTCAATGATGGCCGTTCGGGCGTTTTGGCGCAATACACAAATCTTATGTACAGCAGATAGATGCAGGTGCAGAGCAGAAAAAGCGAAAAATCATATAGCTGTTCGTAGGGAGTGCCTGCCTGTCTTTTGTACTTTGCCGTTGTTGGTAGCTCGGCAAGGAGGCCTGGCGTGGAAGAGAGGGACTCAGCTATGGAGGAGCAGCGAAGAGGGAAAGCATTCGAAAGTAATGACGAAGAGCGTCGCGCGAAGGCCGACGTGCTGTTTCGCCATAACCCTGGGTACCGCCAAACATTCCTCGCTATTCTCAAGGCGTGCGAGCGCGAACCCCAGGCTCTATCCGATTTAGAGGAGATGGTGGCCGCCGGTCCCGGTTATGAGAAGCTCCGGCAGCCCCCGTTTTTCCCTATTTCCTGGTTGCACGAGGCGGGGTGTCTGGAGGAGCAATACCTTGATCACGAAGGCCGCCTTTATCGTGCTTCCGATGTGGAAGATCTCACCGAAGATGAGCTGGATGATCTGGTGGCCACTACGGCCTACGAAACGACAGAGGCAGGCTTGGCAGTGCGAGAGCTGTTCAGTCCCGCGCGCAAGCTCACGGCGCTGCTTGATGACGAGCCCGATCGTGCTGACCTGTATCAGGAGCTTCTTGACTATCTCCAGGAGAAGAAGAGCTTTGCCCAAATCGAGGTGCTCATTCGTGGTCGCGATGAGCTTATCACTACGGCACGCGATGGTGTGAAGCTGCAACCGAGCCTGTTCGTTGACAAGCTTGAGGCGGCCGGGGTCATTGCTTACGACGGTGGATGGCAAATCACCTCCGAGGGAAAGGAGCTTCTGAAGACAGCGTAAAGGCGAATCAAACGGAACGAAACGGACCTAGAGGAGAGGAAAACCCATGAGAGAAAAGTCCCTGTCCCGCCGTGGCTTCGTAGGGGCTGCGGCCGTTGCCGGGGCGGCCGCCGCTTTTGGCGGCGCGCTTTCAGGCTGCACGGCGAAGCAGGCGTCCAGCGAGGCGAACCTTTCGGAAACGGGGGGCGAGGAGGCCCTGAGCATTCCGAAGTACGACTTCTATACGACAAGCTGCCATGGCTGCATCACCACCTGCCCCATGAAGGTGTACATGGAAGACGGCGTGGTGCGTAAGATCGAGGGTCATCCCGCGGGGGCCGAGAACCAAGGTTCGGCCTGCGTAAAAGCGCTGAACCAAATTCACACGTGCTACAGTCCCCGCCGCGTTCTCTATCCCATGCGCCGCACGGGCGCTCGGGGCGCCGAGAACATGGCCTTCGAGCGTGTCACTTGGGATGAGGCCATTGAAGAAGCTAGTAGCAAGTGGCTTGAGATCTTCGAGAAGTACGGCACTTATTCTATGCTGTCCACCACCGGTGGCGGCGGCGCCTACGTACCGGCTCCCATGCTTCCGACGGTTTCCGCGTCGTGCTATTCTCCCAACGCCTTCGAGCCTGGCGCCGCACAGTGCTTTCTTCCCCGTGTGTGCGTTACGCAGCTCATGGGCTTCAAGATGAGCGACTCTATCGCCGACAATGAGGTGCGCGAGCCCTTCAAGGGGTTTAGCAAGGCCGACCGTGAGGCGGGCATCACCAACGACTGCGAGGTGCTGGTGCTGTGGGGCACGCAACCGTCCTCGTCTCAGACGGCCAAGGCCGGACGCGCCATGGCCGAGCTGCGCGCGAATGGCTGCAAGACCATCGTCGTCGATCCTATGCTCACCCCTGACGCGGCGAAGGCCACCATCCATCTGCCGCTGCGCCCCGGCTCCGATTGCGCTCTGGCGCTCTCGTGGTACCGCTATATCTTCGAGAACAAGCTGTACAACGAGGAGTTCACCAAGTATTGGACTAACCTGCCCTGTGTGATTGACCCCGACACGCTGCTGCCCCTCTTGGCCACTGACGTGTTCGACGGATATACGCCCACCACGCCCGAGGACACTCCGGTGTATGTGTGCATTGATGAGGCGACGGGGGAGGCAGCTCCGCTGCCGTATGGGATGCCGGAGGACGTGGGGGTAAACCCCAGCGTGTTCGGTGAGGTGCCCATCAACGGCAAAGCCTGCAAGACCGCCGGCCAGTACTACAAGGAGGAGGCCGAGCCCTGGACTTTGGAGAAGACGGCCCAGTTCTGCTGGCTTGATGCCAACAAGATCGAGGAGGCCATCAAGCTGTACGTGTCGCCGTACCAAAACGGATCCGATGGCGGTGGTGGCATCGGTCATGGTGTCGCGACCGACATGATGGAGTGCTCGAGCCAAGCGCCTCTTGGCACGGCGGGACTCGATTCCATCATGGGCTACGTGCAGAAGCCCGGCTGTGCCCTTACTCTCACCGGCATCGGCGCCGGTGGCCCAGGCGGCGGAATGGGCGGCGATCAGGCGACGCTCGATGCCACGAACAAATGGGGCAAGTGCATCGCCGATGGCGTTCAGCCGCGTCCCACTCAGGGCGAGACGACCGACTTCGGCATCGGCTACACCATGGGCGCCACCGAGGAGGCCAATCGTGCCAACTACGAGTCCTACGCCAGTCCGGAGCAGGACTGCTTCCAGCAAATCGTTCTCGATCGACTGGGAGTGTCGAATCATCGCGGTCTTGCCCATTGGTATCAGTCCCATATTCCGGCGGTGCGCCAGGCAGTTGAGACCGGCGAGCCGTGGCGCCCGCGCGCTTGGCTTGACACTTCGGGCAACAAGTTCGCCATGCTGGGCAGCGCCGGTGCTTGGTACAACGCGGCGCTGGAGAACGTGGAATACGTTGTGCACCAGTATCCGCATTTCACCTCCTTCGACGCCGAGCTGACCGACATGTTCTTCCCCACCGAGGAGTGGCTGGAAATGTGGAACCCCGGCAGCTCCCAGCTGAACATCGAGACTCCTTGCGGCTCCCTCATCCACCTCGGCGAGGCCGTGGACACGGGCCGCCCCTACTCTCGTTTCCTGGAGGCCTTCTACGAGAAAGCCAATCAGAAGCTCGACTCCATCGTGTTCAATGGCACGGGTCAGACCCTCGCTGAGATCGGCGTGCAGTTCCCGCTCGTACAGATCCGCTCCGGTTCCGACGAGTCTAACAAGCAGCAGCGCCTCCGGCAGGGTGCCTCCATACTGGGCATCGAGGTGGCCGAAGGCGAGTCTGTCACCGAGGATCAGTATCGCGAGGCTTGGAAAAACAATCCGGTCTACAAGGTGAGCACGCCCTCCGATGAGTACTGGACCTACGGCCATTACCTGGTGCTTGCCAACGACGGGCTCCCCTACGGCTTCCCTACGGTGTCTCGCAAGGTCGAGGTGTACTGTACGGCTATGGTGCGTCTGGGCCAGACCGGTTTCCCCTACAACTGGCCGAAGGGCTTCGATGCCCCCGTCGATTCGCGCATCGCGAATTTCCACGGCACCTATGCGCCCATCTGCGTGGTTCCGAAGGCCAAGGAAACGCCGGACGTGGGAGAGGGCTTCGAGGACTTCGTCATGGATCCCGACCCTGATTTCCCCTTGGCGCTCACCTCGGGCCGCCGCGTCTTCTTCCATCACGGCACCATGCGCCACGCGCCCTATTCCCGCGAGCTGTATCCGGTGCCCTTCGCTTACCTGAACCCCGAGACGGCGGCAGAGTACGGTATTGGGGACGGGGATTGGATCGAGGTTTCCTCTCGCCGCACCCAGGGCGCCGACTACGATCCGTCGAAGGCGGGCACCGAGCGTTCCTACGCGGGGGAGAAGGAGCAGAACACCAAGACGGCCGAGCCCATCCGCACGGTGGCCTATGTGACTCAGATGGTGGCGCCCAAGGTCATCTTCATGGAGCGCTTCTGGAACCCCGAGTGCTTCGACAACTCCCAAGAGACCAAGACCGGCGGCTGGGCCGAGTGCGGCGTGAACGTCATCACGAACGCCGTGGACGCCAACTTCAACGAGGCGTTTGGCTCTTACACCAACCGTGGTTTCGCCGTGAATATCAAGAAGTCGGAGCGCCCTGACCGCGTATGGGTGACCCCGGAGGAGTTCGAGCCCTTCATGCCCACCGCGGCAAATCAGGCTTCTAACGATGTGGGTGTCCTCATCGACAATCCCGCCATGCTCACCGCGGTGAGCAGCTTCGATCCGGTTGAGGTGGAGTCCGGCGGCATGGGAGGCGGCCCGAAATAGCCCCTTGAGGAACAATGAGAGCGAACAAGACACAGAAGGAGTCTGATAATGTCTAGGAGATGCCTAGTGGTGGACCTCGACCGTTGCTCGGGGTGCCATACCTGCACAGTGGCCTGCAAGTTTGAGAACGATCTGGGCCTGGGCAATTATCGGTGCGACGTGCTGGACGTGGGCCCGGTAGGCACCCATCCCAACGTAGAGATGTACTGGATGCCCATCATGTGCCAGCAGTGTGAGAACGCCCCGTGTGTGGAGGTGTGCCCGACCGGAGCCTCTTTCCGCGCTACGAACGGCGTGGTGACCGTAAACGAGGAGACGTGCATCGGCTGTATGTCGTGCCTTACGGCTTGCCCCTACTCCACCGCCGATGGGCAGTCTCGCCCCAGCGTGCGGTGGCTGCGCCCCGATACCAACACCGTGACGAAGTGCACGCTGTGCAACCACCTTACCCAGAACAGCGATGGTATTGAAAACGAGGACGACACCTACGACGAGGCCCATTGCGTGCCTCCCTGCGTGCACAATTGCTGCAACGGTGCCCGTTACTTCGGCGACCTCGATGACGAGAACTCCGTGGTTGCTCAGGCGGTGGCGGCCGCTGAGGCGGCCGGCCGCGGCGTGTACCATCTGGAGGTAGACGGTGCCCAGCCGGTGTGCTGTTACATTCTCTCCGAGGACGTGGCCACGTGGCAGGGCCTGGATAATTGCCAGGTTCTGTACGCGAAGGGCTAGTTCGAGGCTGATTCCCGAGGGCTGCCGGCGTCTCCTCCCTCCCGCCGGCAGCCCTTGCGGAGAAAAAAGGAGTTTCCCATGAATATGAAGGGCGAAGTGAAATCTGTGCTGGACGATAGGGCGGCAAGCTACCGCATGTTCTCTCGGCTGTTCCTCAAGCCGCTGACCGCCGAGGACATCGAGGGCCTGTCTGAGAGGTCGTTGGAAAGCCAGGGGGGCAGCTTGGCCGACACCTCGGAGGAAGTTTCCGCGGGCGTCGAGCTTTTATCGGCGGGCTTCAACGACATGGGCCGCGGGTTGCACCGCCGCCATACAGGCACCCAGCGTTTGCTGAGCACCGACTTCACGATGTGCTTCGACGGCGTGAGCAGTTTCGAGGGCCTTGTGGCCGTTCCTTATGCGAGCATTTACAACGGCAGCATTAAAGGCGATAAGGCCGTTTTCTTCCAGGAGCCCCGCGCCAACGACCTGGCTGCCTATCGGCGAGAGCACATTGCGGTGGATGCGAGCCTGCATTTGCCGGAAGACCATCTCAGCTTCGAGATGAGCTTCATGGCCGATTTGTCCGACAAAATGGGAGAGGCTCTCCAGAGGAACGAGGTAGAGGAGGCCTTGCGGCTCGTTGAGGTGTCGCAGACTTTCTTGAGCGACAACATCTTGAGCTGGTACGGATCCTTTTACGAGCGGGCGTTGAGCATCGTCCAAACACGGTTCTATCGGGGAGTGCTCAAGGCAACGTTCGGCTATTTGCTTCTCGATCAGGAGACCCTCGGCGATCTGAGAGACCTCATTTCTTGAGTTCTGCTCGATATTTTATCCGAAAGGATTCACCATGAGTTTTGTGGCCGTGATGCTTTGCGCCCTTGCGTTCACCTTGGCGTTCAAGGATCTTATCCGAAAGGCGCCGGTGCTGTTCTACGGGGCGGCCCTGGCGCTTTCCGCGCTTTATGCCATATCGGGCGTTGTGAGCTATCCCGTTGATTTCAAGCTGCTGCTCTTTTTCCTGACTCAGAAGGGGACGCTGGCCACAGCTTTGTTTATCGTGGTCATGTACATAGGTGTTTTTCGGGACGTCGATTTTGTTCGCCATCGTCTGCTGCCCGTGCGCGCGCCGTTGTCCATTGTTGCGTCAATTCTCATCCTCGGCCACGTCGTTAAGTACGCCTTTTCCTTTGCGACGTCGATGGGGATGCTCTCTCCGGTGCTTCAGATAGGCCTTGGGGCCGGGGTTGTGGCGTTTTGGCTGATGGTTCCCTTGGCAATTACGTCCGTTCAGGCCATCAAGAAGGCAATGAGCGCGGGCGTGTGGGTGGTGCTGCAGAAGTGGGCCTACCTCTTCTACGGCTTGGTGTATGCACATCTCGCCCTCCTCCTCGCCCCCTCGGCTCTGAGCGGTGTGGACGGCACGTCAGCCGAGGGGTTCGTTGTGTATACCGTGCTCTTCGGGGGGTACGCGGCGCTGCGTGTTGCTAAGGCCGTTTTAGATCGACGAAAGACCGTCGAACGGCAGCGGGATAAAGGCGACTCTCTGATCGACGAGGCTCCCGCGCCGTCCTCTCCCAATTCGCCCTTCGGAGTGTTCGGGAGGATCCCCAATAGCGAAAAATAGCGAAACTGGAGTTTCGCTAAGTGTTTAGTGCCAAGACGTTGTTTACATCCGGGTAGTGACAAATAGGGAGGCCTCCGTCAAGCTGTGAGTTGTCGAGATTCATAGCAGAGGGGGCCTCCCATGAGACAGCATCCTAACGCAAAGCTGACCCCGAGGGGGCGGGAAACCCTCGTTTCCCGCATAGAATCCGGCGTCGGCGTGGCCGACGCCGCCCGCCAGATGGGCGTCAGCCGCCAGACGGCCTCGAAGTGGCTTGCCCGCGCGGCCCGGGGCGGGGACGGCCTGCCTGCACGTCGCCGTCGACGACTTCAGCCGGGCCGCCTACGCCGAGCTGCTGCCCGACGAGAGGAAGGGCACGTGCGCGGCGTTCGTGGCCCGCTGCCTGGGATTCTTCGGGGAGATGGGCGTGGAGGTCGAGCGCGTGATGACCGACAACGGGCCGGGCTACAGGAGCGCCGAGTTCAACGCGCTGCCGGAGGGGCGGGGGATCCGCCACGTCTATACGAGGCCCTTCAGCCCCTGGCAGAACGGCAAGGCCGAGCGCATGAACCGCACGATCGCCCAGGAGTGGCAGTACGCCAGGGCGTGGGGGAGCGAGGCGGAGAGGGCCGCCGCCCTCCCCGCCTTCATCGAGCGCTATAATTGGGATCGGCCGCACAGCGCCTGCGGGGGCCTTCCGCCCATGTCGCGCATCGTCGGCGTAAACAACCTATTGGCACACAACACCTAGGGCCGTCCCAGCGACGGCCCTCTTCTTGCTTTTCCTCAGAAAATGCCAGTTCGACCCTGCTTTGGCAAGCGGCGGATTCTCCCTTCTGCTATACCTGCCTCCAACTGGCATTTTTCTGCCACTTCAGGCCCGTAATGGCAGAGGGTCTCTGCGTGCGGCGACCATTTCGACCCTTAACTGGCATTTTGAGCGATATTCGAAAAGCGGGCCCCTTCGAAATGCTGGACACATTCGAAATATCGAGAATCTTGCAGGCAAAAGGTGCTCACGCGCGCTTCTTGCGGAAACTGGCGGCGGCCAGGGTGAAGAATAGGGCACAGTATGGCGAGATCGAACCCTACGGCGGCGAGGTTCGCGCCACGCAGCATAATGGCTCGCAGGGCATCTACGCCGTAGGTCATGGGCATAAAGCTGCTCAAGGCCGAGCGCCACCCGAAGTCCCCATCGCGTTGCTCGCTGTCCTTTCAGAGAAGTGATGCTCATGTCTACGTACGCCTTTCCCCTCCAAGTTTTCCGGCCTTCCTGCAGCAAAAATACTGCTTGATGAGGCCGGAGCCGGGCCTCGCGAGAACTTACGAAAAGCACTCAAAGGTTTTCCTCACGGCTTACCGAAGCTTTACTGTGCCGATCTATCGTTGAGTTGTTCGCTGAACGATGAAACCCGAGAAAGGACTTCTCATGATAGATGATGCGATTCCGGATCTTGTATCCCGCCGCAACTTCCTGCGCGGGGCCGTGGGCCTGGCGGGAACGGTGTCCATGGGCGCGCTGCTCGGCTGCTCCTCGGACGAGCCAAGTTCGGTGGCCGTAGCTGCCACCGGCGAAGGCGGGGCGCAAGGGGGCTCTGCGGCCGCAACGCCGAAGTACGTGTTCCTCTTCATCGGCGACGGCATGAGCTACCCCCAAATTCAGGCAACAGCCTACTTCAACGGCACCCAGCAGGGCGGGGAAGAACCGACCATCGAGCGCGTGAGCTTCATGGACTTCCCGGCCATCGGCTCCCAGTACACCTACGACAGCACCTCGTTCTGCCCCGATTCCGCCTCCACGGCCACCTCCATTGCCTCTGGGCGCAAGACGGCCAGCGGGGTCATCAACGTGTCGCCGGACGCCTCCGAGCACTTCGAGACCATCGCCGAGAAACTGAAGCGCCAGCTCGGCTACAAGGTGGGCGTGCTCACCAGCGTGAATCTGAACCATGCGACGCCGGCGGCCTTCTACGCTCATCAGCAGTCGCGCAAGAACTATTACGAGATCGGTCAGGAGCTTATTGCGAGCGGGTTCGACTACTTTGCCGGCGGCGGCCTGCTCAACCCTACGGGCGCCAGTGATAACCGCATCGATCTGTACGAGGCGGCGCGTGATGCCGGCTACGTGGTGGCGCGCACCTACGACGAGGCCGCCCATGTCACGGCTGGTAGCAAGGCGCTGCTTGTGGCGGAGAAACTGGCCGACGAGGACGCGCTTTCCTACGCGATGGATGCGTCGGCCGACGAGTGGTCGCTGCGCGATTACGTGGCCAAGGGTATCGAGGTGCTGGGTGACGGCGACGCTGGCTTCTTCATGATGTGCGAGGGCGGCAAGATCGACTGGGCGTGCCATGCGAATGACTGCGCCGCCGCCATCCACGACGTGATGGCCTTGGAAGACTGCGTGGCTGAGGCAGTGGCGTTCTGCAAGGACCATCCCGACGAGACTCTGATCGTTGTGACGGGCGACCACGAGACGGGTGGCTTGACCATCGGCTATGCAGAAACCAACTACGACACTTTCCTGGCCAACATCGCGCGGCAGAAGATCTCCTATGCCAAATTCGACAGCGATTACGTGGCCGGCTATATTGATGCCGGAGCAACCTACGAGCAGGCGATGGAAGATGTGGCCCAACTGTTCGGGCTGGAAAGGCCGGCCTCGGCGCTGTCATCGGGCGCCGCCGCCGACGCGCAAGCGGCCGAGGCCGAGCCGGGCAGCCTGATGCTCACTGCCTACGAGGACGAGCAGCTGCGCGAGGCCTACGAGCGAACTGTGGCCGTCGGCGCCGGCGACCAGGAGGACATGACCCAGGAAGAGTACGTCCACTACGGCACCTACGAGCCCTTCACGGTGACTCTCACTCATCTGCTCAACCGTAAGTCGGGTGTCGATTTCTCCACCTACGCCCATTCGGGACTTACCGTGCCCGTGTTCGCCATGGGCGCTGGCGCCGAAGTTTTCGACGGCTTCTACGACAACACCGAAGTCTACGCGAAGTTAGCCGCGCTGACTGGCGTCGCCTAGATTGTTTTGTCGCCCTCGCCGTCTTGCTTGTCGAGATTTCTCTCCTCCTCTTCGTGTCACCCTTCATCTGTTTTCTCCTCTCTGTCTGGTCGGAGCGCGTCCCCTCCCAAGCGCTCCGGCCTTCTTGCGGCGAGTCGCACCATTAAGTAACTTTCCGGCATCTGAAAAACGCCGGAGCGGCCGAAGAGATGTCAAAGGTGCCTGAAGGGCACGGAAATGCCACTTCGACCCCGAAATGGTAAGGCCGAACGGGGGTGGTCTGCCATATCTGCCCTCAACTGGCATTTTTCTGCCACTTCAGGCTCGTAATGGCAGAGGCATTCGTCGGCCGCCGACCATTTCGGCCCTCAACTGGCATCTACTCGGCGAAAGCGCGGCGCCTGGAAATACGCCCGGGCAGCTGCTCGGAGTTGCCATTGACGCGCGAGCCAAATGACAGTCAAGTAAGCGCTTCAGGCGTTTGGCGCTGGGGTTTTACCGAAGCTTTTCAAAACTGACGGGGACTCTTTACGGGTGTTGCTCGGTTCTTTTACGAAGCGGGGCCCATCATGGATGCACGGAGGCGACCCTTCCCTTGCGGGCCGCTTTCGAAAGTTGAATGGCCTTGCGGGGCGGCGGTTCTGGGATACTGCCCCGCGCACGTGAAAGGAACAATGGCATGAAAGTATCCTCTGGCACTTCTTGTTTGTCGCAGCGGTTGCGGCGCCTGGTGGCGTTCGTTGGAGCGGCGGCCCTATGCGGTGCGCTGGCACTGGCGCTTGCGGGTTGCGCGGCCGGCTCGGCCGGCGATGCGGCTGCAGCGGGTGACGCAGGCGGCGCGGCCAGCGCTCCCATCTCGGTGTATTCTCGCGAAGACGGCTCCGGCACCCGTGGCGCCTTCGTGGAGCTGCTCGGCATCGAGCAGAAGGACGCCAACGGCGACAAGGTGGACATGACCACGCCTACGGCCGCCATCACCAACTCCACGGCGGTTATGATGACGTCGGTTGCCGGCGACCCCAACGCTATCGGCTATATCTCCCTCGGCTCGCTCGATGACACGGTGAAGGCGGTGTCTATCGACGGCGTCGCGCCCACGGCCGCCGCGGTGAAAGACGGCTCCTATGCTATCGCGCGCCCTTTCAACATCGTGACCAAGGGTGAGCTCGCGGCCCCGGCCGCCGACTTCCTCGCGTTCATCATGAGCGCCGAGGGCCAGGCCGTGGTGAGCGACAACAACTATATCGCCATCGATGATGCGGCAGCTCCCTTCGCTTCCAACGGCGCTGCGGGCAAGGTGGTCGTGGCCGGATCCTCTTCGGTCACGCCCGTCATGGAGAAGCTGGCTGAGGCTTTCCAGGCCGCCAATCCCCAGGTGACGGTGGAGGTGCAGCAATCCGATTCCACCACGGGCGTGAACATGGCGCTCGATGGCACCTGCGACATTGGCATGGCCTCCCGTGAGCTGAAGGATTCCGAGACGGGTGTCGGCGCCACGGCCACGGCCATCGCTCTGGACGGCATCGCGGTCATCGTGGCGCCTTCGTCCTCGGTGAGCGATCTCACATCTCAGCAGGTGTGCGACATCTACACCGGTGCGGCTACCAGCTGGGCCGACGTCGCCTAGCGCCTAAGCGAGCCCGACCATGTTGTTCTCTCTGTTGAATGCGCCGGCGGTAACTGCCTCTGCGGATGACGGCCCCGGTGGCCCGGCCCTCGGCATGGCCCCTGCTGCGCGCTCCGGCGGCGCAGCTCTGGGTGGCGTGGCGCCCGGTGCGGCCCCTGGTGGCATGGCCCCTAGCGGCGCGGGCTCTGGCGACTCAGGCCCGGATGCTCCCGCAGCCGCTCGTGCGCCAAAGCGTCCGCATGCTCTCCGCGAGGGGGCCGCTCGCGCTCTGTTCGCCATGGCTGCGGCCCTCTCCATTGCCGCCGTGGCGCTGATCTGCCTGTTCCTTCTGGCCAACGGCGTGCCCGCTATGGCCAAGATCGGGCTGCCCGAGTTCCTCTTCGGCACCACGTGGCGCCCGGCCAACGACCTGTACGGCATCTTCCCCATGATTGTGGGCAGCCTGTACGTGACGGCTGGCGCCATGATCGTGGGCGTTCCTGCGGGCCTTCTCACGGCGGTGTATCTCTCGCGGTTCGCTCGCGGCCGCGTGGGCTCCTTCCTGCGCAGCGGCGTGGAGCTGCTCGCTGGTATTCCGTCGGTGGTCTACGGCTTCTTCGGCCTGGTCATCATTGTGCCTTTCGTGCGTCTGCTCGGGCCGGGCACGGGGCTTTCGGTGCTGGCGGCCAGCCTCATTTTGGGCATCATGATCCTGCCCACCATCATTACGGTGGCTCAAAGCGCCCTGGATGCCGTGCCCGCCCGCTACTACGAGGGGGCCCTGGCTCTTGGCGTCGACCACGAGCACGCCGTGTTCAAGGTGGTGGCTCCGGCGGCTGTCTCTGGCATCATGGCCGCCATTGTGCTGGGGCTGGGCCGTGCCATTGGTGAAACCATGGCTGTGGTCATGGTGGCCGGGAACATGCCGATTATTCCCGACTCGCTGCTTTCCGGTGTGCGCACCATGACAGCCAACATCGTGCTGGAAATGGGCTATGCCGCCGATTTGCACCGCGAGGCCCTCATCGCCACGGGGGTCGTCCTGTTCGTATTCGTCCTGCTAACCACGCTGCTGCTCAGCGTCATTCGGAAGAGAGGCGAGGCGCGATGAGCATCGCTTTCAACCTGCGTTTCCTGCGTTTTCGCCGTCCGAGGCCACCGGTGGTTGCCTGTTCGCCGGTGCTGGGCGCCCTGGGCGCCGTCGATCTCGCGCCCGTCTATTTCGCCGAGGAGGACGCCCTTAAGGCCCGCGCCGCGCACGCAGTGCGCCGCCGTCGCGCGATGTCGGCTCTGCTGCGCTGGCTCACCTATGCCGCCGCAGCGGTAACCGCGGCCGTGCTGCTGTTCGTGGTGGGCTACATCCTGGTGCGCGGCGTGCCCGCGCTCACCCCCGACCTGTTCCAGTGGGAGTACACCTCCGAGAACGTGTCGCTTCTGCCAGCGCTGGCCTCCACGGTCGTCATGGCGCTGTCGGCTTTGGCGCTCGCGGTGCCCGTGGGCGTTGGTGCGGCCGTCTATCTGGTGGAATACGCCCGCCGCGGCAGCCGGTTCGTGCGTCTGGTGCGCGTGACCGCCGAAACGCTGCAGGGCATTCCCTCCATCATCTACGGTCTGTTCGGCATGCTGTTCTTCGTGACGGCCTGCGGCTGGGGCCTCTCGCTTCTGTCCGGTGCCTGCACGCTGGCCATCATGGTGCTGCCAGTCATCATGCGCACTACCGAGGAGGCGCTCTTGGCCGTGCCCGATTCCTATCGCGAGGGCGGCTTCGGCCTCGGCGCCGGACGGCTGCGCACCGTGGCCCGCTGTGTGCTGCCTTCGGCGGTGCCCGGCATTCTGGGCGGCGTCATCTTGGCTCTCGGCCGCTGCGTGGGCGAGGTGGCGGCCCTGCTGTTCACCGCCGGCACGGTGGCCCAAATTCCCGACTTCGGCGGCCAGGGCATCTTCGCCCTGTTCGACTCTTGTCGCACCTTGGCCGTGCACATGTACACCCTGGCCTGCGAGGGTCTGCATGTGAACGAGGCCTACGCCACGGCCGTGGTGCTGCTGACCCTGGTTCTTTTACTGAACGCCGCCATGAGGTTGGTGGCGACAAAGATGGAAGTGAGCAAGAAATGACGAGCTTTTTGAAAGAACGCGCGAACGAGATGAGCGCTTCGGAGCCGGTTGGTGACTCTTCGGCCGACGTTGTGTGTGCCGCCTCCGGGCCCGCGCGCGCTTCCGCCCCCGCAAAGATGGCCGTCGAGCACCTCAACCTGTTCTACGGCGACTTCCAGGGTCTGCGCGATATCAATCTCGCCTTCCCGGAAAACCAGGTGACCGCGCTCATCGGACCGTCCGGCTGCGGAAAATCTACGCTTCTGAAAACCCTGAACCGCATGAACGATCTGGTTGAAGGGTGCCGTGTGGAAGGCTCGGTCACCCTGGACGGCACCGATGCTTACCGTTCCCTCGATCCCACCGACCTGCGCCGCCGCGTGGGCATGGTGTTCCAGCAGCCCAACCCCTTTCCCATGAGCATCTACGACAACGTTGCCTTCGGCCCCCGCAGCCACGGGGTGCGCGCCAAGGCCGACTTGGACATCATTGTGGAGGAGTCGCTGCGTGCGGCAGCTATCTGGGACGAGCTGAAAGATCGCCTGAAGAAGAACGCGCTTGGGCTGTCGGGCGGCCAGCAGCAGCGCCTGTGCATCGCCCGTGCGCTGGCCGTGCAGCCCGAGGTGCTGCTGCTCGATGAGTCCACGAGCGCTCTCGATCCCATCTCCACGGCGAAAATCGAGGAGCTCATCGGCCAGCTGAAGGAGCGTTATACGGTGATCATGGTGACCCATAATATGCTGCAGGCCCTGCGCATCTCCGACAAAACGGCATTCTTCCTGCTGGGCGAAGTGGTGGAAGCCAGCGACACCGACACCATCTTCTCGACCCCCACCGACCCCCGCACCGCCGACTACGTCGCCGGTCGTTTTGGGTAATCGGCAGCCCGCGATTTTACCTTCATTTTACGTGGCTCTTACGGCGGCCGCTCAATGGGGGTTCATACTCCTTCCCTGCTGAGACGAGCACGGGCCGCCGGGGCGCGACCTGCCGACAAATGCGGTTCGCAAGGGGCGGGCCGCCGTAAGAAGGAGACGCAGAGGTGGAAGAACTGCTTCAAATCGGGTTGGGACTGTTCGGTGGCTTGGCCCTGTTTCTGTACGGCATGAACCTCATGAGCGGCAGCCTGCAAGAGGCCGCTGGCGAGCGCATGCGATCTATTCTGGCAGTCGTGACGAAGAACCCGCTGGTGGCGGTGCTCGCCGGCGCTGTGGCCACGGCGGTGTTGCAGAGCTCGTCGGCCACTACCGTTATGACCATTGGCTTCGTGGCTGCCGGCCTCATGAACCTGCGCCAGGCCATCCCCATTATCATGGGCGCCAACATCGGCACCACCATCACGGCCCAGATCATCGCCTTCAAGCTGTCCGATTACGTGCTCGGCATTGTGCTCGTGGGCTTCATCATCATGTCGGTGGCGAAGCAGTCGAAGGTGAAGCTTACCGGTACGGCCATTTTCGGCTTCGGCCTTTTGTTCCTCGGCATCGACACCATGGGTGCCGTCATGAAGCCCCTGGCTGAGAACCCCGTGTTCACTGACGTGATTGCCCAGGTCACCGGCGTGCCGATTCTGGGAGTGGCCGTGGGCACCGTCATGACCCTGGTGGTGCAGAGCTCCAGCGCCACCATCGCCGTGCTGCAGAACTTCGCCGCCCAGGCCGGCCCCGACGGTGCCAGCGTCATCGGCTTGGAAGGGGCCCTTCCCATTTTGCTCGGCGACAACCTGGGCACTACCATCACGGCTCTTCTGGCCGCTGTCGGCCAGAGCCGCGACGCCAAGCGCGTGGCCCTGTCCCACTGCATCTTCAACCTCTCTGGGTGCCTGCTGTTCGTGTGGCTCATCGGCCCCGCCGCCACCGTGGTGGCCGCTCTCACCCCGGGTCCCGAGATCGAGGTCATCGCCCGCCAGATCGCCAATGCCCACACCCTGTTCAATGTGACCATGACGCTGCTGTGGCTACCGCTGGTGTCTCTGATGGTGCGCATCGTCATGGCGGTGCTGCCCGACCGCCCCCGCCGTCCTCGCAATCCCGTGGCCGAGGGCCCCTTCGCCCCCGATGCGGCCGCCGCTTGAGTCTGCATGACAGGTCGGTAACGGCCCCGTAGCCATCCCTGTGCTCCTTGCGGGGAAGCGGCTTCGGGGCCGTGCCCGCACCGGCAGATCGGTTACCATAGCCCCATGGAAGAGAAACCGCTCATATACTACGTCGAGGACGACGAGCACATTCGCGATCTGACCGCCTACGCCCTGCGCCAGGCCGGGTTCGCCGTGGAAGCGTTCCCCGATGGCCGTGACCTTGCGGCAGCCTGCCGGCGCGAGCGACCGGCGGCGGTGCTGCTGGACATCATGCTGCCGGGCGTCGACGGCTTGGAACTGCTGCGCCGGTTGCGGGCCGACGAGGCCACCGAGGGCCTGCCGGTCATGATGCTCACGGCCAAGGGCGCCGAGTACGACAAGGTGTGCGGCCTCGATGCCGGGGCCGATGATTACCTGGCGAAGCCCTTCGGCATGATGGAGTTGGTCTCGCGGGTGAACGCCCTGCTGCGCCGGGCCGCCCGTCCTGCCTCAGGCCTCGCCGCGCCGAGCGACCGACTGACTGCCGGGCCCATCGCCCTGTCGCCCGACGCCCGCTCCGTGAGCGCCGATGGCGTCGAAGTGCCCTTGACGCGTAAGGAGTTCGACCTGCTGCGCGTTCTTTTGGAGAACAAGGGCCGCGTGCTCACCCGTGAGCAGCTGCTCGAACGGGTGTGGGGCGTAAGCTTCGTCGGCGAGACGCGCACGGTGGATATGCACATCAAGACGCTGCGCAAGAAGCTGGCGGCGGCCCGGCCCGGGGCCGAAGAGGCCGTGAGCACCGTGCGCGGCGTGGGCTACTGCCTGCGCGAGGTGCCGCGATGAGCGCTGAGCCCGGGGTGCGGTCCGAGAGTGGCGGCCGCGGCGAGCCGGAGGCAGCCCGCTCCTCGGTTGGCGCGGATCCCGCGACGCGAGCCGGGGGTGACGTGGGGGCCACGGCCCGCTTCCGCCCGGGTGCCGCGCGTCGTGGGGGCGCCCCCAGCTTGGGCGGCCGCATCTTCCGGGGCGTGCTGGCCTTCACGCTCACGGGCATCGTCATGCTCACTCTCATGTTAGCGGGCATCTTCTACGCCACCATGATGCAGCTGCCCAACGCCGGCGCCGTCATGGCCGAGTTCTTCGCGAGCGATCTTGCGGTGTGCGTGCTGGCCACTCTTATTGTGGGCACGGTGCTCGCCTTCGCCATATCGCGTCTGCTGACGGCCAGCATTATGCGGCCGCTCGATAATCTGGATCCGGCCGAGCCGTGGAAGACACCCGTCTATGCGGAGATGGAGCCGCTCATCGAGCGCATCGATTCCCAGCGCCGCACCCTGCGGGCCCAAAACGAGGAGCTGGCCCGGGCCGAGAGCCTGCGCCGCGATTTCTCGGCCAATGTGTCTCACGAGATGAAGACGCCGCTCCATGTTATTTCCGGCTATGCTGAGCTCATGGAGAACGGCCTGGTGCCGCCCGAGGACGTGCCGCGATTCGCGGGGCTCATCCATCAGGAATCTCTGGCCATGCGGGCTCTTATCAACGACGTGCTCATCCTGTCGCGCCTCGACGAGGTGCCCCCCGACGAGGCCTCCGCCATACCGGTGGATGTGCGGGCCGTGGCCGAGCGGGCCGCCGGCCGCCTGGCGAAGGTGGCCGAGGAGCGCGCGGTGACCGTGACGGTGCAAGGGGAGTCGGCCGTGGTGCTCGGCCGCGAGGAGCTGATGGAGCAGATGCTCTACAACCTCATCGAGAACGCCATCCGCTACAACGAACCCGGCGGCCATGTGTGGGTAGAAGTGGCGATGGAGCCTGCGGGTGGGGAAGCTGGCCCGGCGGCGGCCCCAGCTGCCTGGGGGTTCGTCTCGGATCGCGATGGCGTGGCCGCGGGCCCCGATGGGGTTGCGACAACAACCTCCGACGGGGCTGCCGCGCCCACCGTGACGGTGCGGGTGCGCGACGACGGTCCCGGTATTCCCGAGGCCGAGCGCGAGAAGATCTTCGAGCGCTTCTACCGCTTGGACAAGAGCCGTTCTAAGGAAACGGGCGGCACGGGGCTGGGCCTCGCCATCGTGAAGCACGGCGCCCAGCGCCACCACGGCACCATCGAAGTCGGCGGCACCGAAGGCGAAGGCGCCCAGTTCACCCTGCGGTTCCCCGGTATTGCGTAGGGAATCCCCGAGCATTTCCTTTCCAGGCGCTGCTTGCAATGAGGGTGACGCTCTGAGGAGAAACCCTCTTCAGGCTGGAAGAACTTGAGGAACGTCCTCCGAGCGGTTACACTTGCGTCAAGAAGACGCTTCCGTACTGGAGTGGTTTCGGGAGCACTCGCATGAACTATAAGCTGTGGGGCCAGGTTGCCCAGTCTGCGGGCAATACCGGCACCCGTGTTGGGGGACAGTGGAATCCTTAGGATGTGAAACAGTAGAACGAGAGCCCGCGACTGAAGGAGGAATGCCATGAGTGGAAAGCGCCTGTCGTTGTGGGCTCTCGTGCTTGTTGTCCTGTTCTGCCCAGCGCTCTTGGTGCTGCCGGGATGCTTGCCCGAACGCATCGACGGCACCGTTGACGCGCTCTCCCCCGTGGACTACGGCATCGACAATTCCAGCTATGAGGCCATGCGCGCTACCACGCCGTCCCATGTAGAGGAAAGTATAGGTACGGCTATCTCCATCGATGCTGAGGTGGTTATGCCCGAGCGGGCGTCCACGGCCATATTGAATGCCGAACCGATGAGGTTCGACCTTTATGCGGAGAGCGTGGCCGCAATGCTCCCTCAGCTCGAAGGACTCGATCTCGTCACCCAGGCTAGTCCCGATTCCCGATGGCGCAGCATGGAGACAGCGCCCCTTGTCGTCGCCGACAGCCTATGGGGAGGTCTCAGTGCTGGGGTGGATTTTCTCGTCTATTTCGAGCCAAACGAGACTTTTCTCAAGGGGCTTTACGAGACGGTAAGCTCAGAAATGCCCTACGTTGACTCGTCGGTCATTCTCGCTGAGGGGGAGTTAGCGGGCTTTTCTGCCGACGAGGCCAAGGGTCAGGTGATCGCGCTTCTCAAGGCAGCCGGCATCGATGACGTGGCTTCCATCAAGGCCTATCCGCTGTCGGTGGGTGTCCTGCATGCCCTGAGGGATCGATACGTGGAGCTTTTTGCGGACGGCGTTGAAGGGCCTCAGTTTGAAGAGGGCGGGGAATTCGCGCAGGAGCGCAAGGATTTCGAGGCTCTCAGTAAGGCCGTATACGACGAGGCTGACGAGATGTACGTGGTGCACCTTCAACTCGAAGCGAACGGCATGCCCCTTGCAGCCTCGTCGCCCGGTACCCGCTACAACATGAGCGCTGACGTGGACACGTTGGGCCCGTGCTGCCTGCGAGCCTATGTGGGACGGCAGGGAATTCGTTCCGTCAACCTCATGGGCGGCTATGGGGCCGGCACGGTGTATCACGACGAATACGAGGCGTTGCTGCCCTTGGATGCCGCCATCAATGCGCTACAGCAACGCTATGGGGCGGTGGCTGCGGCTACGTTGTCGAATGTGGATCGCATTGCCCTGGAGTATTGCCCGCTGGTGGACGGGGAAAACGAAACGGGGATCATATTGGTGCCGGCGTGGATATTCCGCAACGGGGACGATCCTGATCACGCCATTCGAGTGAGCGCCCTGACGGGTGAGGTGATTTGAATGCGTGCGCTACGGGCCGAGCTGCGCCGCGCCCTTCTCTCCCCGTTGTTTTTCGTGGGGACGGCCGTGATCGTGCTCGGCCTTCTCTACGGGGCCTCCGTGGATCTGGCGGCCTCTGCTATCTCGCAGACCGATGCGCTCAGCGTCTTTCGTTACTCCTACTGCTTCAACAATTCATTTCTGTTCGTGGGCGTGGGAGCGGCTATTCCCTTTGCAGGTTCATTCTGCGAAGACTACCGTACCGGAATGCTGAGGCTCCAACTGACACGGGAAAGCCGCTGGCGCTACCTGCTTGCGAAGGTGCTCGCCTGCGCTGTATCGGGAGGAGCCGCAGTCGTATTGGCCTGCGCGGTTTTCTTCTGCGTCTGTGTCGCATTTCGTGGTGAGGCGGCATCCCTCGATACGGGCGAATGGGCCGCCCTAGTGGGCCACGAGCCTTTTGTCGAGCTGATCGTTGAGGGACGCCTCCTCTTGTACGGTCTGCTGTTTTGCGCGGCCCAGTTCATCTACGGGGCCTTTCTTGCGGTCTTTGGTCTCGTGATCTCTATGTTCGCGCTGTATGCTTACGCCGCTTACGCGGCGCCCTTTATCGGAGGCATCGTCTTCGTGAAGCTGGTCAATATCGGGCTGTGGCCTATGAATCTGAACTTGATGACCTTGGCCTATGGGAGCTATTTTGGAGAGGGCCTCCAAACCCTCGCGGTTATTGCGGGCGTGTACGGCTCGCTCGTGGCTCTTATGGCCCTTGTGGGGTTGCATCGTCTCGGGGTGGTGATCGACCATGCGTTGTGAACGCCTTCTCTCCGGGATACGCCCCTTCCTTTCGCTCGCCATGGCTGTTGCGGCCCGCGTGCTGCTGTCGAAGCGCGCAGCGCTGGTCTTTCTCGTTGAGGCGGTGGTTTTTTGGGACGTGCTGGGCCCCGTGGCCTCTTTTGCCGTCGAGTTGGGCTATCGGGTGGGGCCGTGGTCGTTGGTGTTTATGGCGGCCGACCCCATTTGCCAGCTGTTCTTCGTGACGGGCCTCATTTTTCTTCTGGCCGATGCTCCTTTTGTGGCCGAGGGAGAGGCCTCGGTGGCGGTGCGCACAAGTCGAACCTGTTGGGCGGCGGCCCGTATTGCCGCCATCGCCCTGATCGTGATCCTCTACTATCTGGTGCTGCTCGGGATGTCGTGGCTTTTCACGCTGCCGTGGATGACGTTCGCCGTCGAGGGATGGGGCGTGACGCTTACTACTTTGGCTGAGACCGATGCCGCTGAGACGGTGGGATTGCCGCTGGCTTTCGCCATTGGCCTCGTGGGCTCCATGGAGCCTTTGAGCGCTTTGGCGCTGGTGCTTGGTTTTGAAGTGCTGGGAGGGATGGTGCTCGGCCTCATCATTCTGGCGGTAAATTCCCTTACGGGCACTCATTTCGGGGTGGGTGTCGCTGCTTTTGTGGCCCTGTTCGACTTGTTGGCTATCAATACCTTGCCCTATGCCGCTCTGCGCTTTTCTCCGGTTTCCCACGGGCGGCTGACCGTGTTCGACTTCTCTGGCGCATCGCCCTATTTCCCGACACCGCTCGAAGCACTGGGGGTCGACCTTGTCCTGGCGTGTCTTTTCGGGCTGCTCGCTTTGTCGGCGATGAAGGTTATGGAGATACAACCCCGATCGCTGGATTAATGGCGGGGGAGGAGCATTCTATGAATGGACAGACTGAGGAGCAAGGGTCTCGCGAAGCCGTGGAGGAGAGGGTCGCGTCGCATGTTTCGCAACCGGCTCTTGCCTTCGAGGGCTTGGTCAAACGATACGGCGACACCTGCGTTCTGAATCATGTGTCGGCCGTTTTGGGGCCAGGGCAGATTCACGGACTGATAGGGCGCAATGGCTCGGGGAAGACCGTGCTTCTCAAGTGCCTCTGTGGGCTGGCGAGACCCGACGGCGGTCGCATCGCCATCAGGGGGCAGGATGTGCGGCCCTGGCAAAAGGTGCCAGCAGGCATCGGTGTTATCATCGAAACGCCTGGGTTCATCTCGCACTACAGCGGCATGAAAAACCTCGCCTACCTTGCCCGCTTGCAAGGCCGCGCCGACAAGCAGGCTCTGCGCCGAGCCATGGCCGATGTGGGGCTCGACCCCGATAGCCGCAAGCCCGTGGGAAAGTACTCCCTGGGAATGCGGCAGCGGTTGGGCATCGCCCAGGCGTTTATGGAAGGCCAGGATATCTTGCTGCTCGACGAGCCGATGAACGGGCTTGACAAGCAGGGGCTGGCCGACATGAGGGCCCTCTTTCTCGCGCTTAGGGAGGATGGCCGCACCATCGTGCTTGCCAGCCACAGCAGCGAGGATATCGCCGTGCTCTGCGACACCGTACATGAACTGGATCGCGGCAGGATGACGCGCCTGCGCTAGGAGCGTGTGGCCTCACGCCGGCCCCAAGCTCGTGCTGGGGCGTCGCCGGTGTGGCGTCGCCGTCCGGCGCGCCTTACCAGTTGGAGGGTTTCTCCAGGTCGAAGGTGGTGGGCTGCCAGAGGACTACGGACCCGGTGCGGCGGGTGGCGGGCACGTCGATGAGGCGCTGGTTGGAAGAGCCGCACCATTTCAGCTCCAAGGACTTGCGGCTTTCCACGAAGGGGCCATCCACCAGCACGTCCAGGTTGTCCAGCAGCGCGCCTATGGCCAGGTCCCTCTCAAGGCCTTCGACCTGCGCGGCGTCTTCAAGGCCTGCTTCGGCTCGGCGGTCGCGTTCGGCCCGGGCTGTGGCGGTCCGTTTCGCCAGATCGTCGTAGAGGTAGCCGGAATAGCTCCACACGCCGTAGCCGCGGCGCTTCAGCTCGCGGGCCAGCACGGCGCAGGCCGCCGGCTGCTCGAAGGGCTCTCCGCCCGAGAGGGTCACGTTGCGCACGAGCCCGTTGGCCTCGATGTCGGCCAGCAGGTCGCTGATGGCCGTGACGGTGCCGCCTTCGACGGGCTGGCTATCGGGATTGTGGCAGCCAGGGCAGCCGTGGGAGCATCCCTGCACGAACACGGCGTAGCGCAGCCCCGGCCCGTCCACGATGGAGTCGGGCACGGTGCCGTAGAGGGAGATATGGGTAGGAGCGGGAATTTCGGCGTTCCCAACGCGCAGCATGGTCTCGTTCATGGCGGAGATTCTAGCACCCAAGTGACAAAAATGACGTTTGAGCGAGGGGCCGTCAGCATAATTCAACTATTTGAGCCCAAAACCAACGCAAAACGAGCCCCCGTTCCCTGTGACGATTGCGTAAGGTTGGGGGCTTGTTGACCCCGCGACCAATGGTTTATGGCAAAATGAACCGATGTGCATTTAGTCGCAGCTTAAACATGGTAGAAACAAGGAGAAGCACATGGGACTCCTCTCAAGGTTCGAGGGCAAAATGGAAGACACCGTGGAAGGTGCCGCCGACCGCATGGGCGCGGCCCCGCTGTCTCCCGTGCAAATTGCCAAGAAGGCCGAGAAGCAGATGCGCCGCGAGAAGATGGTCGGCGCAGGCAAGCAGTATGCCCCCACGTTGTACACCGTGCTCGTGAATGCCGATGACGACCGGCGCCTTCTGGGCTACTACCCCACGCTGGCCGGCGAGACCGAGACCTATCTGTCCGCCAAGGCCGCCGAGCAGGGCCTCGTCATGGACGGCCAGCCCCTCGTGCGCTTCATCGTGGACGACGATCTGCGCCACGGCAAGTTCGACGTCATCGCCGAGATGGTGGCCTCGCCCCTGGTCGAGCAGCTGCGCCAAGAGGAATACGCCCGCTACGGCATCCTGAACCAGGGCGGCCGGCCCCACGCCGCCGCGCCCATGGCCCCGGCCGCCGGCTACGGCTACCAGGCTCCGGCCCCCGCGCCGGTTCCCGCCGCGCCCCAGACCATGGATTTCAACGCGGCTCCGGCCGATTACGGCTACGACGAGTATCTGGCCGACGACGAGCCGCGCCAGGCCTACATCTACGACATCACCAACGATCGCGCCTTCACCCTTCCCGGCGATGCCGAGACCATCGGGCGCGAGTCGAAGAACGACATCGTCATTCCCGACATCAACGTGTCCCGCGTCCATGCGGAAATTCGCCAGGACGAGTCCGGCGCGTGGATCCTCACCGACCTGGGCTCCACCAACGGCACCTTCGTGAATGGCCGCCAGATCAAGTCCGCGGCCCTTTCCGATGCCGACCGCATCATCGTGGGCACCACCAACCTCGAATTCCAGCTCATCTAGCCGCACATCTGCGGCCATTCGAGCTAAGGAGGATTTCCGGTGATCGATCTCGTTCTGCTTATCGCGCGCCTGCTGTTCGTGGCGCTGCTCTATCTGTTCCTGTTCGCCATCATGCGCACGGGCATCGGCATGGTAAAGGGCTCCCGTAAGAAGGAGCGTACCTGGACCGTATCGGTGGAGCGCGGCCCGAAAGAGCTGCGCGGCGTGTCCATTGCGGTGCACGGCCCCGTTATCGTGGGGCGCTCGCCGGGGGCTGACATCGTCATCGGCGCCGGCTACGTGTCGGGCCGCCATGCTCGCTTCCAGCTCATGGGCCAGAACCTCTTCGTGGAGGATCTGGGCTCGAAGAACGGCACGGCGGTGAACGGTCGGCCCGTCCACGACCCGGTGGCCCTGCGGGATAAGGACCTCGTGACCATCGGCGACGTTGACATGCGCGTGAGGAACCAATAATGGCGAAGGTCAAGGGCCGCAAGAAGGTCCAGACGCCGTTCGGCAGCCGCACCGATGTGGGCTGCGTGCGCGATCACAACGAAGATTCCCTGGTGGTGGCCCCGCCGCTGTACGTGGTGTGCGACGGCATGGGCGGTCACGCCGCCGGCGAGGTGGCCTCCGAGATCGCCGTGGACGTCATCGCCCAGAGCGCCCCGGAACACGCCGACGCGAGCGCTCTGGGCCAAGCGGTGGAAGAGGCGAACCTCGCCATCATCAAGGCTGCCCGGGAGGGGGTGGGCCGCGCCGGCATGGGCTGCACCTGCACCGCCGCTATCCTGGAGAAGGAGCGCCTCGTCATTGCCCAGGTGGGTGATTCCCGGGCCTACCTGCTGCACCACGGCAAGCTCCAGCAGCTCACCCGTGATCATTCCCTCGTGGCCGACCTGATCGAGGCCGGCCAGATCACCGAGGCCGAGGCGCGGGTGCATCCCCAGCGCTCGGTCATCACCCGGGCTCTGGGCAGCGACCCGCGCACCCAGCCCGACCTGTTCGAGATCAACGTGGAGGCGGGCGACCGGCTGCTGCTGTGCTCCGACGGCCTGTCCACGATGCTGGAAGACCCGGAGATCGAGAAGATCCTCGTCAGCGCGAGCGATCCCCAGCGCTGCGCCGCCCAGCTGGTGAACGAGGCCAACGGCCTGGGGGGCTACGACAACGTGACCGTGATCGTGGTGGACGTGACCGGCCTGGCCGAGCAGCGCCGCCGCAAGATGACCCGCCGCTCGCGGGTGACGGCCGCCATGCTCATCTTGCTGCTCGTGGGTATCCTGGCCGGCTGCGGCTATGGGTTCAACTACCTGGCGAGCAACGCCGCCTATCTGGTGGAACAAGAGGGGAAGGTGGCCATTTACCAGGGAGTTCCCGGCGAGCTGTTCGGGTTCACGGCTCACAAGCTCGTTCGCGTGACCGATGTGGCCGTGGACGATTTGCAGCCAGGAGTGGCGAATCGCCTGCGCGAGGAGACCATCAAGGTGGCCAGCGTGGACGACGCCGAGCACCTCGTGGCCGAATACGAGGCCGACATCGCCGGCCGCACTTCCGATGCCGGTGACGGCGCTGCGGGCGCGGGCGCTGGCTCCGATGCCGCGGGTGCGAACGCCGCCGCGGCTGCTGGCTCCGATGCCGGCGACGGCGCGGGTGCGAACGACAGCTCGCCCGCAGGCTCCTCCGTCGACGACGGCGCAGGCTCGGGCGCCTCCGATTCGGGCTCCAAGCCGGGCACCGCGAGGTGATGGCCCCGTGACGCGCCGCAATATCGAGCTGCTGCTCCTGGTCATCGCCTCGCCCATCGTCATCGTGCTCTTCGCGATGATGGTGGTGACCGGCGGTCAGGAACTGTCCGTGAACACCCTGGGCGTGCCCCTGGGCATCTTCGCCGCCTTCGTGGTGGCCCACATTGCCGTGCGCTGGCTCGCCCCGGCGGCCGACCCGGCCATCTTGCCCATATCCTTCGCCCTGTCGGGCATCGGCATCGCCTTTGTGACCCGCATCGTGCCGGATCTGGCGGTGCGCCAGGTGATCTGGCTTTTCGCGGCCGTGGCGGTCATGGTAGCGGTGCTGGCTCTCGTGCGGAACCTGGACAAGCTCGCCAACTATAAGTACACCCTCATGATCGTGGGCATCCTGCTGCTGCTCTCGCCCATGCTGCCGGTCATCGGCGAGGAGTCGGGCGGCGGCCAGCTGTGGCTGCGCCTCGGCCCCTTCTCCTTCCAGCCGGGCGAGATCGCGAAGATCCTCATCGTGTTCTTCATCGCGGCCTACCTGGCCGCTAATCGGGAGATGCTCTCGGTGTTCACCCAGAAGGTGGGTCCGCTGCACCTGCCGAGTCTGCCGACGCTGCTGCCCCTCATCGTCATGTGGGCCCTCGCCTTCATCGTCGTGGTACTGGAGAAGGACCTCGGCCTGGCCCTCGTGCTGTTCTCTGTGTTCGTCATCATGCTGTACGTGGCCACGGGCAAGAAGCTCTACCTGGTGGCCTCCATCGGCCTGGCGGCCATTGCCGCCGTGGCCCTCTATTTCATGATGGGCCACGTGCAGACCCGCGTGAGCATCTGGCTCGATCCCTTCGCCGCGGCCCAGGGCGGCGGCTTCCAGCTGGTGCAGTCGCTCTTCTCCATGGCCGACGGCGACCTGTTCGGCACCGGCATCGGCCGGGGCATGGGCGGCGAGCCGGTGGCCGCGGGCGGCATTCCCGTGGCCGAGAGCGACTTCATCTTCCCCGTCATCGCCGAGGAGGCGGGCCTCATGGGCGCCGCCGGCCTACTGCTGCTGTACCTGTGCTTCGCCATTCGCGGCATCGTGACCGCGGCCCGGGCGAAGTCCGACGTCAGCTCGTTCGTGGCCGTGGGCCTCACCTCCATTATCGTGCTCCAGGCCTTCATCATCGTCGGCGGCGTCACGCGCCTCATTCCCCTGACGGGCATCACGCTGCCCTTCGTCAGCCAGGGCGGTTCGTCCCTCATCGCCAGCTTCATGATCGTGGCCTTCCTGCTGCGCTGCGGCGACGAGGGCACCGGCGTGGGCGAGGAAATGCGCCAGACCGGGGCCATCGGCTCCCACGGGGCCGACGCGGTGCTCGGGCGCGTGGCCCTGGGTAAGCGGCTGACTGGCACTATGATGATCTTCTCGCTGCTGTTCGCCGTGCTGGTGGCCAACCTCACGTACCTTATGATTATCAAGGCGCCCGAGTACCAGAACATGCCGAGCAACAACCACACCATCGCCCGCGAGGCCCAGATGGAACGGGGCACCATTTCCACCGTGGACGGCACCGTGCTCGCCCAGTCGGTGCGCCAGGAGGACGGCAGCTACCGGCGCGAGTACCCGGCCGGCACCCTGGCGGCCCATATCGTGGGCTACGCCTCGCAGAAGTTCGGCACCGCCGGCATCGAGGCGGCCTACAACGACGCCCTGCGCGGCGAGCAGAACTTCGCCAGCTTCACCGATGTGGTGAATTCGCTCGCGGGCATTCAGACCAAGGGCAACGACGTCACCCTGACCATCGACTCCCGCATCCAGCAGGCGGCCCAGAATGCCCTGGAGGGCCAGGTGGGCGCTGTCGTGGCCATGAATCCCGAGACCGGCGCCGTCTACGCCCTGGCATCCTCGCCCACCTACGACGCGGCCGACTACGAGGCGCTGCTCACGGCCGCGGCCGAAGGTGACGGGAACGATTCCTCCGAGCTGTACAACCGCGCCACCCAGGCGCTCTATGCCCCCGGCTCCACCTTCAAGATGGTCACCCTGGCTGCCGCCCTCCAGGACGGCATTGCCAAGGCCGACACCGAGTACGACTCTCCCGGTGAGATGGAGATCGGTAATGCGCCCGTGACCAACGTGAAGAAGCGCTCCTACGGCAAGATCACCTTGGCCCAGGCCATGTGGTACTCCTCCAACACCGTGTTCGGCCAGGTGGGCGTGCAGTTGGGCAGCGACCTGCTCGTGAACATGGCCTGCAGCTTCGGCTTCAACGAGGCCATCAACTTCGATCTGCCCCTGGCCACTTCCCTTATGCCCGATCCCGCCGAGATGACCGAGTGGGAGACCGCTTGGGCCGCTTGCGGCGAGCCGGTGGGCGAGCACGAGAGCCCGGCCGGCCCCCAGGCTACGGTGATGCAGATGTGCCTGGTTGGCTGCGCCATCGCCAACGAGGGCGCCATCATGCAGCCCTACCTGGTTGACGGCATCTACAACGCCAACGGCGAGCGCGGCTTCACCCCGCTGCCCGTGAAGTTGAAGCAGGCTATCGACCCCAAAACGGCCGAGGAGGAAATCGAGGTCATGAAGGGGGTCGTGGTCGAGGGCACCGGCGGGAAGGCCGCCATCGACGGTGTGGAGGTGGCTGGCAAGACCGGCACCCACGAGCGCGGCGACGGCGACGACGACAGTTGGTTCGTGGGGCTCGCCCCCGCCGACGACCCGCAGGTGGTCGTGGCCGTGGCCATCGAACGCGGCGAATCGGGCGCGGGGGCCCGGGCAGCCCGTGACGTTATGGAGACGGCTCTCGAAGTGGCGGGGGTGCTGTAGTACAATGGCTAGACTCATACGAGTCCGCATCGAAACGCAAACGAAAACGCACTAGCACGTGGAACGTTAAGGAGTAGCAATAGTGACCGGACAGGGAACAATGACGGGCAAGGTTTTCAGTGGCCGTTATGAAATAAAGGATCGCATCGGCATCGGCGGCATGGCCGAGGTGTACCGGGCCCAGGACAGCACCCTCGGGCGCGTCGTGGCCGTGAAGGTTATGCTGCCGCAATTCGCCGCCGACCCCTCCTTCACCCAGCGGTTTCGCCAGGAGGCCGCCGCTGCGGCGAACCTCCAGAGCCCCTACATCGTGAACGTGTACGACTGGGGCCAGGACGACGGCACCTACTACATCGTCATGGAATTCGTGCGCGGGTCCGACCTGAAGACCGCCATCCAGCAGCGCGGCGCCATCAACCAGCGCAAGGCCGCCGAGATAGGCGGCCAGGTGTGCCAGGCCCTTACGGTGGCCCACAACCAGGATATCATCCACCGCGATATCAAGCCCCAGAACATCATGGTGCAGCCCGACGGCAACGTGAAGGTGATGGATTTCGGCATCGCCCGGGCGAAGAACTCCGTGAACGACAAGACCTCCGCGGTGCTGGGCACCGCCCATTACATCTCGCCGGAGCAGGCCCAGGGCAAGGACCTCACGGCCGCCAGCGATATTTACTCGCTCGGCATCGTGCTCTACGAGGCCGCCACGGGCAAGCTGCCCTTCGACGGCCCCGATGCCGTGTCGGTGGCCATGCAGCAGGTGAAGGACGAGCCCGTGCCGCCGTCGAGCATCAACCCGGATATCGATCCGGATCTCGAGGACATCATCATGGTGGCCCTGGCGAAGAACCCGGCCGAGCGCTTCGCCACGGCCAACGACATGCGCATGGCCCTGAACGATTATCTGGCTGGCCGCCCCGTCACCCTGCCGGGAGGCGCCGGCTTCACGAGCGCCCGCACCCAGATGATGGGGGCCGTGGGCGGCATGAACACCCAGGCCGCCACTGCGGTCATCGGCGGCATCGACGGCACCCAGGCCATGCCCGGCATCGTGGGCGCCGGCGTGGGCGGCATGGTGTCGCCGAGCGCCACCGGCGGGTTCCCGCCCCAGAACTTCCACGCGGCTCCCCCGCAGAAGAAGAGCAAGAAACCCGTTATCATCGCGCTCGTGGCCGTGCTGGCCGTGGCGCTCATCGCCGGCATCGCCTTCGCCCTGTCCATGGGCGGCCCGGCTCCGGCCGAGGAAGAGGTGGACGTGCCCAGCGTGGTGGGCCAGACCCAAGACGAGGCCGAGTTCGCCCTGAAGGAGGCCGGGTTCACCGTGAAGGTGGAACCGAAGGTGGACGAGGGCACCGAGGAGGGCACCGTGCTTTCCCAGGATCCGTCGGGCGGCAAGGCTGCCAAGGGCTCCGAGGTGAAGATCGTCGTGGCCGTGGGCCCCGAGGAGAAGGAAGTGCCCAGTCTGGCGGGACTGACCGAGGATGAAGCCAAGGCCAAGGCCAAGGAGTACGGGTTCACGGCGGTGCTGCGGGAGAGCAGCTTCTCCGAGGATGTGCCCGAGGGCCAGGTCATGTCCCAGAGCCCCTCGGCCGGCAGCATGGAGAAGCCGGGCACCCAGATCGAGTACGTGCTGTCCAAGGGCAGTGAGCTGGTGAACGTGCCGAACGTCATCGGTCTGTCCGAAGAAGACGCCATCGCGAAGCTCCAGAGCGAGGGCTTTGGCGCCGATGTGAAGGCCCGCGAGTACAGCGACACCAAGAAGGAGGGCACGGTCATGAAGCAGGACCCCCTCAACGACAAGGTGGCGCCGGGCTCCACGGTTTCCATCACCATCTCGAAGGGCCCTGAGCCCGCTCCCGAGCCGGAGCCCGAGCCCGATAACAACGGGGGCAACAATAACGGGGGCAACAACGGCGGCAACAATAATGGGGGCAATAACGGCAATGGGGGGAATAACCCCGACCAGCCCGAGAACCCCGATGGTGGGAACAACCCCGATCAGGGCGGTGACGGTGGCCAAGGCAACTCCGGCAACAATCCGGGCGGCACCACCCCTGCTGCGGAATAAGGCCAGTATGCGATTGAGCGCCGCGCCATGCGGCGCTCTTTCTATATCTGAACTCGCAGGGAAACCCGGGGGTTCCAGTGCCTCCGAGGATGTCGGGGCCCTCACTGGCGGAGGAGGGGAGTGTCGGATGCCCTCCGGGGATGCCGATTGTCTCGCACTTGTGGCTGCCCCAGGGATGCCGATCGCCCGTAGGGCAAGGGCCAGGCCTTGCCTCCCTACGCGCGGAACAGGTCGATGACGTCTTGCTTGGAATGGACGCCGAGAAGAGCCCGGCAAGGTGTCCCACTCCTGCAACGATACGATGAAGACGGGCGGCTTCCTCGTTAGGATGGGGAAGTCGCCCCTATAATAGAGCCATGGAACAGCTCTTCGACATCTTCGAGAAATTCATCCACGCCGACTGGTTCAACTCCCTCATCGGCGCGGCCATTATCTGCGCCATCACCTTCGTGGTGTGCCGCGTGACCGTGTACTTCGCGCGGCGGTTGCTGAACCGCACGTCGCTTCTGCCCTCCAGCTCCATTTTCATCAACGTCATCCGCGCCACGGTGTGGCTCATCGGCATCGGGTTCGTGCTGTCGGCGTGCTTCAACGTGAACGTGAACGGCATGATCACCGGCCTGGGGGTTGTGGGTATCGCCATCTCCCTGGGCTTTCAGGACACGCTCTCGAACCTCATCGGCGGTTTGCAGGTAAGCCTGTCGCGTTCGGTGGAGCCAGGAGACAACATTCGCATGGGCTCGTCGGGCGTGACCGGGGTGGTGAAGGACGTGACCTGGCGCTATACCACGGTGGTGGACAGCTCGGGCAACCACACGAACATCCCCAACGCTGTGATGACCTCTACGGCGGTGACCCGGCTCTCGCCGCTCAGCGACGTATCCATCGCGCTGATCGTGACCACCAACAGCGAGCGGCTGACCGCTACGGCCCACCACATCGAGGATGCGGCCGAGAAGGCGGTGTCGCGGGTGAGCAAGATCAAGAAAGGCCCCTCGGTGAGCTTCAGTGCCATTACCGAGCGCGGTTTCCAGGGAACGCTGAGCTTCACCATTGCCGATGCCAGCAAGGCCGGCAATGCCACCGATGCGGCCATTCGCGCCATTGCGCCCTACGTGCACAATCACCTGATCGAGGAAGAGATGGAAAGCCTTGCCGAGCCGACGGCGGCTACGGGGGCCCCGGCCGACCCGGCGCCCGCTCAGGGCGAGACGGTTGCGGCAAAACCGGTGTCTGCGTCGGGAGGGGAGGCGGCGCTGGCCGCCGTTGCTGCGGCTTCCGATGAGGGGGATAAGTAGGGAGGAGCCCCGCCTTTGCGGCGATGGGCATAAAAATGCCCCGCCCCCGCCAGAGGATGAACCCACCTCACAAGGTGGGTGCTCGCATCTGGGATCCTGGCTTTCGTATCAACGGACACGAATCTCCATTCCACCAGCTTCTAAAGCTCCCTCAGTTCAATACGTCGGTCCATCGCAGTGTATGGCGGGAACAGGACTTGAGTTAAGTATACGCGAACTTGCGCTGAGGGGAAGTCTTGACAAAATCCGTTACCAAGTTTTTCTTTGGTGCGTTTGGGGCGAGGGAGCCGGTGGCAACGGCTCGGCACCAAGTCAATAGCTGAGTGCCAGGGTCGAGTTTCGCCAGGGTACCATGGGGTCTTCGGAAAGGAGGGCCCATGGCCACGTTCGAGGAATTTCTGAAGGTCGCCGAGATTTCCCTGAAGGACAAGACCTCCCACAAGCGCATGGACGAGATCATCCACATCATGCGCGAATACCACGTGCTGCGCGGGCTCACCCCCGAGCGGGCTGTGGAGGTGCTGCAGGCCCTCGGGCCCACCTATGTGAAGATCGGCCAGCTGGCATCGAACCGCTCCGACCTGCTGCCGAAGGCCTACTGCGACGCCTTCGAGAAGCTGCGCGACGATGCGAATCCCATGGCCTTCGAGCAGGTGATCGAGCAGATCGACCGCGCCTACGGGAAATCGTGGCACGCGGTGTTCGCCTCCATCGACCCGAAGCCCTTGGGGGCGGCCTCTATCGCCCAGGTGCACAAGGCTGTGCTGCTCGATGGCACCACGGTGGCCGTGAAGGTGCGCCGTCCCGGCGTGGCCGAATCCATGGCCGAGGACATCATGCTCATGAAGCACCTGCTGGCTCTGGGAGAGTTCGCTTCCAACACCCACCGCGATATGCTGCTGTCGCTGGAGGGCTTCGTGGAAGAGATCGAGCGCACCACGGCCAACGAGGTGGATTTCACCCAGGAGCTGGGCAACCTCGTGCGCTTCCACGGCGAGCTGGCCGATGAAGAGGGGGTGACGTCGCCGGTGGCCTATCCGGCCTACTCCACCGAATCGGTGCTCGTCATGGAATTCGTGCAGGGGGTGGAAATATCCGACACGGCGACCCTGCGCAGCCAGGGCATCGACGTGGACGCTCTGGCCCGCCGTGTGTGCCAGAGTTACGTGACTCAAGTGCTCGACCACGGGTTCTTCCACGCCGACCCGCACCCGGGCAACATCCTCGTGCGCGACGGCGAGGTGGTGTGGATTGATCTGGGCATGGTAGGCACGCTCACGGTTTCGGAGCGCATGCTCGTGGGGAAGGCGTTCACGGCTGTGGCCACGGGCAATGCCTATCTGCTGAAGGAAGCGGTCATGGGGCTCGTGCGGGTAACGGGACCGGTGGACCACGGGGCCCTGCTCGCAGCGCTGTCGCGGCTTTTGGCCAAGTACAGCACCGCCGAGTTGAAGGAGATCAACGTGGGCACGGTGCTCACCGAGGTCATCGAGGTGCTGCGCGATCAGAATATGGTGATGACTTCGTCGGTGACCATGCTCGCCCGCGGCTTCGTGACCCTTGAGGGGGTCATCGCGCAGATTTCGCCGAACACGAGTGTGATCGAGATCGTGTCCAAGCACGTCATTGCCCAGCAGGGCGACCCGAAGCTGCTCGGCACGCGGGTGCTCGATCTGGTGGTGTCGAGCGCCGCCTCGGTGGAGGCCCTGGCGAAGCTGCCCACCCAGCTGTCGAATACCTTGGAAATGGTGGATCGCGGCCAGGTTAAGGTGAACGGCAGCATCGATGTGTCCTCCCGCATTCTGGCCACGGCCTACGCCTCAGTGGGGCGCCTGTCTCTGGCGCTGCTGTCGGCGGGGCTGTTCATCGGGTCGTCCATCGTGTGCACCACCGCCATGCAGCCGCGGTTTCTGGACGTGCCCCTGCTCGGTGTGCTCGGTTACCTGGGCGCCTTCGTGCTGGGAGGCTACACCGTGTTCCGCATCATGGTGTCGCGCCATCGCCTGCTGAACAACGAGGAGCCACGGTAAGACCGGGAATTCGAGCTGCGATTGGATGAGACCGGGGCTGGGGGGTGGACGGTGGTCCGGCGCAACCCTGGGACAGGTCTTTTGGTGAGCGCGCCCTGCGTAACGCCGTGACTACAGCTGGCCGTAGTCGCAGGCGCGGGGGCGGCCCGTGATAAAATGACCTTGCGACTTATTTATTATGAGTTGACGGGTTAGCATTCACGCTGCCCGGGGAACAGGAGGCCGTTATGTACCAGAAGATTCTCGTCCCCTACGATAAGTCCGAGCCGGCCCAGCACGCGCTGTCGGCGGCCCTTGATCTGGCTGCTGGGGTGCCCGGCGCTCAGATCACCGTGCTCTCGGTGGTGGACTGGCACGACTTCAATGCGGAGACCTTCAAGATTGCCTCGCGCATGTCTGGCGTCATGGGCGACACCATGGATATGGACGTGATTGCCGAGGTGGAGAACGAGGCCATCAAGGCCGACACCGACGCCATTGCCGAGAACATCGCACCCTTGGTGGGCGACGCCGAGGGCATCGGCATCGCCGTGGTGAACGGCTCGCCCCACGACTCCATCACCGCCTATGCCGACGAGGGCGGTTACGACTGCATCGTCATGGGCCATCGCGGCCTGGGCGCCGTGCGCGGTATGCTCGGCAGCGTGTGCTATTCGGTGCTGCATAAGACCAACGTGCCCGTGCTCATCGTGAAATAGAGGAGGGCCCATGGGTCGTTCAGGCGGAGGCGGCGGCTTCTCCGGAGGGGGAGGCGGCTTCGGCGGCGGGTTTGGAAGCGGAGGCGGCGGTTTCGGAGGCGGATTCTCCGGCGGTTCCGGCCGCGGCGGCCGCTCCGCGGGCGGCGGCCTTGGCGGCTCCGGCTTCGGCGGGGGCTACCACGGAGGCGGCTATTACGGCGGCGGTTTCGGTGGTGGCAGCTTCTGGGGCGGTCTGCTCGGCGGCCTCATCGGCTCGAGCCGTAGCGGCGGTGGATCGTCGCGCCCGCCCGCGATGCCCCCGCAACCGAACGGCCCCCAGCAGCCGGGTCCGGGCGGTTCCGGTCCGGGCGGTCCGAATGGGCCGCAGCTTGGAACACCCCAGGGAACGCCCCCGAAGAGCGGCTGCGGCACCGTGTTCGTCGTGCTGGCGGCGGTGCTGTTGGTGCTCCTGCTGGTGGTGGCCCTCGGCGGCGGCAGCTGCTCGAGCGCCGATATTCCCCGTTCTACGGTGGAGCGCACGGCCCTCGCCCCCGGCTCGGTGAACGAGACCGGCTACTTCACCGACGAAGATGGCGACTGGATCCACGATCCGGCCAAGCTGGAGCGCGGTCTGCGCCACTTCTACGAGGAAACGGGCGTGCAGCCCTACGTGTACATCCTGCCCAACGGGTCGGTGCGCTCCTACCAGGAGCTTCAGTCCATCGCCCAGCAGAAGTACGACGAGCTGTTCACCGACCAGGCCCACTTCGTGCTGGTATTCTGCGACGACGGCAACGGGCGCTTCAACGCGGCCTACTGGGCCGGGGCGCAGACGGGATCGGTGCTCGACGACGAGGCCATCAATATCTTCAAGGGCTATCTGAGTCAGAACTACGACGACATGAGCCTGTCCGAGGAAGAGATCTTCTCCAAGGCGTTCAGCGATACCGCCGACCGTATCATGCGGGTGACGCCTTCGCCGCTGCCGATTATCGCGGTGTGCGGAGCGGTCATAATTGTCGCCGTTGTCGTGTTCGTCATCGTGCGCAATCGGCGCCTGGCCAAGCAGCGCGAGGCCGAGCGCATGGAGCAGATTCTGAGCACGCCGCTGGAATCCTTCGCCGACAGCGAGCTTGAGGACTTGGAAAAGAAGTACACGGCCTCGGCGACGGGCGCTTCGGACGCGCCGCCCGTACAACCCACGAGACCCCCGCAGTAGCGGGACCGGGCCTCTGGCTCGCACGGGGCCAGAGCCGCCGAAGGGAGCACCGCGCCCACGGGCGCTTGCCGATAACGTCCCGCCCTCGCGCGGAACAACCGAACCGGGCCGATTGGGCCAGATAGGAGATGCACCATGGGTATCCTCGATCGTTTCACCTCCATCGTGAAGGCGAACATCAACGAGCTTTTGGACAAGGCGGAAGACCCTGAGAAGATGGTGGACCAGTACCTGCGCGAGATGACCGAGTCGCTGGCCGAGGTGCGCGAGGCCACGGCCGGCGTCATGGCCGAGGAGCGCCGCTGCAAGAAGCTCGTGGACGAGAACAAAGCCGAGATGGAGAAGTACGAGGAGCTGGCCCGCAAGGCCCTGGCCGCCGGCAACGAGGCCGATGCTCGCGTGTTCCTGGCGAAGAAGCAGGAGCTGGCCGGCCGCACCGAGGGGCTGACCGTGGCCTTTGAGGGCGCCAAGGCCAACGCCGACAAGATGCGCCAGATGCACGATAAGCTGGTGGCCGATATCGAGGAGCTGAATGCGCGCAAGGCCACTATCAAGGCCAAGGCCGCTGTGGCCAAGACCCAGAGCAAGGTGAACGAGATGACCTCGGCCAGCGACCGTGCCGAGGGTGCTCGCAGCGCTTTCGACCGCATGGAGGCCAAGGCCGACGAGATGTTGGACCGCGCCAACGCCGTGGCCGAGCTGTCCGAGAAGCCGGCCGATCCCACCGAGGACCTGGCGAAGAAGTACGCCGAGGCCGGCGCCACCGCCGCCGTGGACGACGACCTGGCCCGCCTCAAGAAGGAAATGGGCCTGGAGTAGCACGCTTTCATGCCGAAAGCGTGCTATCGCGCCGCTCCGCGGTGATTGCGTAACGAACTCAGACTTAAGGGACGGTCTCCGGATCGTCCCTTTTTGTTGGAAGTGCGGCGCTAAGAGAGCCTGTTAAAAGCAGGTTGTCTGGAAAGCTGACGCTGGTTGGCGCGAGCGTCTTACGACGACGCGCGGCTGACGGCCGCTTCGCGTTCCAGCTCCACCAAATCGATCAGCTCTTGCTGCGTATGGACGTCAAGCTTCATATAGATGTGCTTCACGTGGGTCTTCACGGTGTTGTAGGAAAGGGTGAGTTGCTCGCTGATGGCGCGCCCGTTACGTCCGCGAGCGAGAAGGGCGCACAGCTCCGTTTCGCGCTTGGTGAGTCCGCAGCGCTCGCCCAGGTGCTGGCACAGATCCTCGATGCTCATGCTGATCTCTTCGGGTTCAGCGGCTGGAACAGCGGCCACAACTGGTTCGACGCCGAAAATGACGGCTCCGAAACTGAATTTGGAGAGCCAGAGAAACGCGAGGGCGACAAAGCTGATTAGCAGCGAGGCAAGGAAGGCGGCCGCAAGTTCCAGATTGGGCTCCATGAGCGCATTTGCCTGATGTCCGAGCATGGTTCCTGCCAGCGTGCCCGAGCTTGAGAAGATGCAGGCGATCGCGATGACGCGCAAGGCACCTAGCTGGTTGCGCGATCCGATGCCGACGATGACCAGGCGGCTAATGATAGTGAGGCATGAATCGCTGATTCTCAAGAGAAAATTGCTCGTCGCTCCGAGGGGAAGAAAAAGGGAGATAACAGCGCATAAAAGACCCGTTACGACAAGCAGGGCGGCAAGGATGGCGAGGGGGTCGGCAAAGTCGTTGCGGTTGCGGCTGACGAGGATGAAAATGCCCACAAGGACCGCCCCGAGCATGCCCATGAGAGAAGTGTCGACGGGGACTCCGGAAATACAGTTCAGGGCGAGAGTGAAACCGAAAACCAAGTTGAACACGAGCAGGCAGCAGAAAGCGGGGTTCCAGGGGTTCACAAAGGAGCTCGGGCTGGCGCACTCAATGGCCTTAAGGCCTCCTGCTTGAGAGAGCGCAAGGAGATTCTGGCGGGCGAGGGGATACGATGCCGCCAAGGCAATACAGGGAAGGAGCGCGCACATGATGAGGCGCAGCGCGTGAGGAAGCAGGAAAAATGCCCACTGTCCCAGCGAGCCTACCAGGCATGACGCGCAGAGGCAGAGGGCGACAAGGCGGATGGACTTCATCTGGCACAGCGCGAGAAGAAAGAGCGCACGTATCCAGAGATGGCCCAGCTCCCAACAAGCGAAGCCGGCGACGAGGGCGGGTCTTGAGGCGGCTATCGACCATACGCCTGTAAGGAGCGCGCCTGAAACAATGAGGAGGGGCGCGATTTGGGTCGCTCGGGCTCCGAGCTGCCGGATATCGCTGCGTTGCGCAGCTGCCAGTATAAGGAGGAGGGGCAATATTCCTGCTGCGATGTAGACGATATCGCGAAGCGCGGGGCTCTCCATCGAGAGAGGCGCGATGATCTCCGAATTGAGCAAGCGGTTGCAGGCAATTTCGCAGGCACCTGCTACGAAAACCATCAACCAATCTCTCTTTGCGCTCATAAGTTGTAGCCCCCTCTCCTTCTGAACGGAAACATTACCACACTCGTGCAGAGCCTGCCGAAAACCAGGTTATCTAGGGCGGCCCAATGCACTCAAGGGACGGGCCTGAGGCTCCGTCCCTTGAGGGGGAGGGTTGATGTTCCTACCGGCTAGTCCAGGTCTCCAGCGATATGACGCACCTCATGTCGGGCGAACGTGAGGAGACGGCCGCAGGCCATGCCGTGGGTGAGGTTGTAGTACCCGTCAGCGAAGAGCGAGCCAGCGCAGTTCCCGGCGGCGTACAGCCCCTCGATAACGTCGCCGTCGGTGTTCAGCACCTGCCCATCGGGGTTGATGCGGAGGCCATCGGAGGTGTCGAGTAGCGTTCCGCCAAGGGTTACGCCGTAGAAGGGCGCTTGGCGGATGGCAGATAGCGTGTAGGGCTCCTTGCCGAAATCCTCGTCCTCCTGCTTGTCGTAAAGCTCGTTGTAGCGCTCAATGGTGGCGAGGAAGTTCTGCTTGTGCTCGCCTTCCAGGAGGAGCTTGTCAGCCAGCTCCTCTAGCGTGTCAGCTTTCACGACAACGCCGTTGTCGATCCACTCCTGAAGGTAGCCCTCGGTGCCCATTCCGAGAATGTTCACCTTGACGTTCGTGAGGCTCGCGCAGCCCAAGCCGTGGAACCTCTTAACGTCCTCGGCGAAGTTCGCATCCCAGACTTCCAGATAGACGCCGCCGGGCTGCGAAGCGGCGGCATAGGGCAGCCAGTCATAGTTACCCGACTCGTTTGCGAAGCGCTCGCCGTGGAGGTTCATCTTCAGGAACGGTTGGGATCCGGGATTGAACTGGCCTGTGGTGGGAAGCATGGGCTCGCCCACGGCCAGACTGTCTTCCGTCCAGCCCGCCTTGGTTCCCGGAGGCACGGCCCCGCGGTCGAAGACGAACGCCGCCGCGCCCGGATCTTTCATGGCGCCAGCCCACAGGCCGGCCTTAATGCCCATGCCCGTATTGCCGGGCTCCCAGTTCGAGGAGGTCAGGCAACGGGGCAGAATGGGGTTGATGGCCTCCAGCATATCGGGGTTGGCCGCATAGCCGCCCGTGGCCAGAAGGACGTTCTCGGCGTTAATCTGGACGAACCCGTTTTTCGTGTCGAAAATGGCGCCCACGACAGCGCCGTTCTCGTTGGTCACCAGTTTCGCGAGGTCGAAGCCGTACAGGATGTCGTTGCCCTGCTTCTTCAGCAGGTCCTCGAATATCTCGTTGCGCGCCATCTCGGCGTTTTCCTTTGGGCAGTCCTCGCGCGGGTTGTAGTTCACCTGAATGGGGGGAACGTACATGTCGATACCCACGCCGCCGCGGCCTTCGCCCTGGTCGGAATCGAAGTTCGACGCAAAACCGTACTCCTCCATAATGGCTCGAACCCACAGATGCATCTCCGCAGATTCGTTCAGCCAAGTCTTGGTGACACGCATGTCGTTCTTGCCCCAGAAGGCTTGGCGCAGCACGTTGTTCAGCTTAATGACATCGACGCTTTTGCCGGCCTCGGCGCATTCGGGGACATTGATGGCACCGTACCATTTGCGCGTAGTGGAAACAGTGCCGCTCTTTTCGGCAATGAGGAAGTCGAGGCCGAGATCTTGCGCCGTGACTGCCGCTGCGAGGCCGGCGTTACCGGCTCCAACGATGAGCAGCTTCGTCTCGCGCGTCTCTACGATTTCATCTTCGGGGATGTCCGGGGCAGTGCCCAGCCATGCTGGCGTCTTGCCCACGACGGCGAGTCCGCCCTCTTCAACTGTTCCAGTTGCAGTTGCCTCGGCCCCGGTTTCGGCCATTGTCTTGGGCGCGCAGCCCGACAGCCCTGCTACCGCGGCCGCGCCTGCGGCGATGGCCGCGCCTGACAGAAAATTGCGTCGGGAGATTTCCTGGGTCATGATTCCCTCCTCGTAAACGATCCTGCTCTCTCGCTCGTCAGTGGACGAGCAGGCACATCCTAAGCGCCGCCAGCGTCTCGCCGCGTCACCCCTATTGGGGTATTTTGGAAAAATACCTGGTAAATACGTTGAGCCAGACGGCCTCGGCGATCTCCAGTCTGATATCCGCGCGTTGGGTAGCGCATTCCGACTTGTCCGGCGCCGAGAGCGCGCTTTCTAGTACCGCGCGTGGCCCTGGGGCTGCGCATAGCCCGATCGCGGATCTCCCCATCGCCGCCCTCCCGGCCGTCAGGGCGGTCGGTATGCCGGTCAGCCCCCGCAGACGGCGGGCGCCCAGACGAACCCGGCCAACTCGCGCGCGACGGCCACGTTGGCCTTGTCCGCCTTCACGCCGCGATCTCGGCGGCCTCGCAGCCGAAGGACCGCTCGACCACCTCCCCTGTCTCTGGGACGAACGCCGCCGCGGCTACGGTTCTGGCGTGCACGTCCAGCCTATGCTGGTACGATACTCCATGACTGGGCCTCCTCATGAATGCGGTGCGGACACTACGGTAGCTGTATCCTAACCCGCGATGCCCCTCCGAGGGCCCTTTGTTTTATGGAGAGAGGCTCCAGCCACCCCTCATATCTTCTAGGGGAAACGCAGCTGCCAAGCGAATTTAACCATCTTAGCCCGTAGCGCACATTACCTCGCTTTCGTGCCCTGCGGACTCTGTCTTTAACTATAGGGGGGTTTGTGTCTCGCATCGAGCATGTTATTATTGCGTCAACACAATAATTATCGGCCAAGGAGGACGAATGCTCTCGGTTGCTGAAAGCGCGGAACAGCTAGGGGTGAGTCCGGCGCGGGTGCGAGCACTCATCAAAGACGGGCGCCTGCCGGCCGTGAAGAACGGCCGCGAATGGGTGCTGCGGGAGGAAGACGTGCTCCAACGTTTGATGGAGCACCCTCGGGCGGGCCGGCCGCGAGGCTGCGCCGCCGGGAGGGAGCAATGGGCGGCGGGCGAAAGCGAGAAGGGCCTGGGAAGTCGATCAGCTCACGCAACGGGGACTGTTCCCTCGATGGCGGCACCAGACTTATCGGGAGGTGCCCCGGAAGTTGGGCAGGAGACTCCTTTCCGCGCCCGCGAACTATACGATGAGTGCCGCCGGCAGTTCGCGCATTTGCCCTCGGCCGAGGTAATGGCCGCGGCGCGAAGTCGAGAGGAGGCATCGTTTTACATGGCCGTGTTCGACTTCTTCCTTCAGCGGCGGCAGCGGGAGCTGATACGGGAAGGGGTCTTCTGATGCAGCCGCTCTATGTGGTGTTCGCCGGCGTGAACGGGGCGGGCAAATCCACCTTCTACCGTACGGGTCTGTGGTGCCAGCCGGGCATGCCGCCCTCGATGCCACGGGTGAATTCGGACGAGATCGTGGTAGCCCGTGGCGGTGACCCGCGGTCTCAGGCCGACCAGCTTCGTGCCGGCCGCGAGGCGGTGCGTCTCATAGGGGATCATTTCGCGCATCGGCGAAGCTTCAATCAGGAAACCACCTTGACGGGGCACGCGGCTCTGCGCAATTTGGAGCGGGCAAAGAAGCTGAACTATCGGGTGCTTCTCTTCTACCTTGGCGTGGACGCGCCTTCCGTGGCTATCGATCGTATCGCCCATCGTGTGGATGTGGGCGGCCATCCCATCGATGATGACGCCGTGCGCCGCCGTTACCGAGTATCTCTTGGCAATCTTTCCCGCGCTCTGGACTTCTGCGATGAGGTCACTGTCTTCGACAACACGGTGGAGTTCGTCGCCCTCGCTCGCTGGACGTCGGGCGTGCTCTCATGGGTGGGCGATCTCGCCCATCACGGCTCGTGGCTCATGAAAGCCGTGCGCGACGAAACGTTGTGGCGGTAGGGCGCGTGCGGACGCCTCCCTCCCGGCGTCCGCACTTTGTGCGTACCTGGGCGCTGCTTTCTCCTTGCATAATGGGGTTCATAAGTATATGACTTATAAATCATATACTTATGGGAAGTGAGATCATGCGCTGTCGCGACGTGATAAGAACCCGGTAGGATCTTCGGCATCTCAACTGGGCGGAGCAAGCCGACCCATGGGTGCTCTCGCCAATTCACCAGGATGAGATGTGGGATATCGTTTGGGGAAGGTGGTGTCGTCTTGCGAACCTTTGCCATAGTTGATGGGAGTCGCCGTAAGGCGAAGCCCTGCGCGTGGCTCTTCTACGACGAGGAGCGGCGGGAGTTCCATATAGAGCTGGATGAGAGTGCGCAGAAACGGGCGCCGTTGATGCTGGAGTTGCTGGCGCAGCGAGGGGAGCGCTTCGTTGGCCCCGCGCAGAGCCTGCGATGGGTGCAAGAGCGCATCGCCCCCTCGGGGCGTCAGAATATCGGGCAGGTGCTCAAGGCTCACGGCATTCGGGAATACGATGAGTTCGCGCTGCTCATGTCGTCGGGCGGCGCGTGCTCGCAGGACGATTTCGTTCTGCGCGAGGTGGAACGGGGCGGCGACTGCAGCGATGACGAAGGGAGGGCCCCTTTGGGGGGAGCCGTATCCCCTGGGGAAGAAACGGTGGCGCCGGCGAATTGCCATGCTCGCGACTCGCTGATGATGCAAGTGGGCAGGTCATTGGCCCGGGTGCGCGAGGAGCGGGGTATCACCCAGTATGAGCTATCGCAGAAAACGGGCATCCAGCAGGCGGCTATCAGTCGCATCGAAAACGGTCGAGGGAACGCCACGCTCGCTGTCGTGGAATCGCTTGCCCGAGGTCTTGGCGCCACACTGCACATCGATATTGAGCAGTGAGTGCTCGGCATCCTTGGGGAGTTTTCGGGCGAATGATCTCCGCAGCCCCGTTGGGTGCTCGTGTTCCGCTGCGATTTCTCGTGGCTGGCGAGCCCCGCGAAAAGCGGCTACGCGGTAGTAAGGTGATTGTCGCGAGAATGTCCGCGTTTACGGCTGGGCGCCGCCGTTGTGCCCTATGATGCGTGGGAGGAATTGCAGGGCATCGGCGGAACAGGCGGAAGAGGGCAACCCATGGGCAGCAAGAAGCGGTCGGCGTGGCAGAAGCAGAAGGCGGAGTTCGCCGCCTCTCTCGGCGGTCGGGACGATTTGTTTGCCGACGGTGGCCGCGACCCCTTCGCCCGCGAGTCGGCGGCCCGGACGGCGCGCGATGAGGCCCGCGAGGCCGCGCGCCGCAAGAAGGCCTGCGAGCGCAAGAACCGCTACGCCAGCCGCTATGAGGCAGAAGCCACCGCTGCCGAATGCGCCGAGCACGGTGCCCCGCCCCTGCACGTGTACCGCTGCCCCTACTGCGAGGGCTGGCACCTCACCTCCAAGGGGGAGTAGGGACGCGTGGTCTCCCCTGATCGCGGACACCACCCCTCCCAGCGGCCGCGCTTCTTCGTTGTGCTTATGGGGATGCCGTAGGAGGGGCCGGGAGCGAAACGGCAGCTTGCGGGGGTCGACGTTCTTCCCAGCTGCGAGGGCACCCGCGTCCTTAGGGAGCCAAGCTGGTAATGGGGATGACGCAGACGCCGTCGTCGCGAACGTAGGCGTGCTGGCCCAGCCCCTCTACCACGGCAAGGAACGACGGAGGCTCGGTTCCAGCAGCTTCCATCTTAGCCTTCAGGCGCAGGAGGTTTTTAGCGGCCTGGTCTGCCTGGCTGTGCCCGAGCTTTATTTCGAGGGCGCCCCATTTCCCGTCATAGGATTCGATAATCGCGTCCACTTCCAGATCGGTGTTATCGCGGTAGTAGCGCACCTGCGCCTCTGAGGCCTCGGCGTATACCAGCAGGTCGCGCAGGCAAAGGCACTCAAAAAGGAACCCAAAGGCGTTGAGGTCGCCGAGGAGCTTCTGCGGGGTGGCCCCAAGGACGGCCGCCGGTAGAGAGGGGTCGACGTAGTGGTATTTGGGTCGCTTGTTGATGCGGATTGAAGACCGCAGGTTCGGGGACCAGCCGGGGATTTCCTCAATGACGAAGATGCGCCGAAGAGCTTGAAGGTAGTCGTCAACCGTTTCCTTGGAGAGCGGCTCGCTCGTTGCATCGGCGGTCATGTCGCGAATCATGGTTTTGGTGGCCGTCGCCTGCTCTGCGTTGCGGGCGAGCGAATGGAGGAGCCGACTGATTTTCTGCGGATCGCGGGCCACGTCGTCGACGCGCGAGAGATCGTCTTCGGACACCTGGCGCACGTAACTGCGGGCGAGCCGCGATGCCCGGCGCAGCTCCATGGCTTGAACGGCGGGCCAGCCGCCACGGAGGACGGCGTCGCAGAGGTCCTCTAAGGTTACGGGAAGGGCGCTGCCGTCCGGCTTCTCTCCATTGAAGAGGGCCCGCAACGATATGGCCCCCGAGGACCGGTTCGCCTCGAAGAGCGTCATGGGTCGCATACGCACCTTTTCGATGCGGCCCACGCCGCTGTGATGCGGTTTGGCCCTGCGGGGAACGGCGGAGCCCGTGAGGATGAACGTATCCCGCTTGCCGCTTCTGTCGACGGCGTTGCGGACGGCATCCCACAGCGAGGGCACCTCTTGCCACTCGTCAATGAGGCGGGGATGGGCGCCTTGGAGCGCCTGGTGGGGAGACAAACGCGCCAGTTCTTGGTTTTGGAAGGCGCCTTCGGTGTCGAGCAGGCAGATCTCGCTGTTGCTGAGACTTCGGGCCGTCCACGTCTTTCCGCAGTACTTTGGCCCCTCGATGCACACGGCTCCGAAGTCTTCCAAATTCTCGTAAATGAATCTATCGAGAACCCGTGGCTCATAGCCGATGTTGATAAGGTTTCCACGCTGGGGATCAATGGGTATGCTTATCATTGAAACTCCTGGTTATCTAAGGAAATACTGAGATTAAGAGGACTTTCACTCTCCTTTTTTCAACCAGTTTACTCTCCTTTTTTCAACCTGTCCACTCTCCTTTTTTCAACCAATTCACTCTTCTTTTTTCAACCTAAATATGCCTTCTTTTCCCGAGGGCGTGGGAGAGGCTTCGGCTGCGAAACGGGTCTCATACGCGAAGCGCCGCCCCGGATAGCGGAGCGGCGCTTGAAAGGGGTGCGGGCCAGGGAGGGTAGGCCCGCAGGGAGTTGGAACGGGAGAGTAGCCCTCCCCCCGGGGGGAGGGCTACAGGGGGGCGGAACCTCGGCGGGGCGGCGCGGGTCGGGGAGGGAGAACTCGCGCCGCGCCGAGACGGCCGTTTCCCTAGGCGATGGCCTCAGCGGCGTACATGCCGGCCATGCGGCCGCCGCTGTAGGCGCACATGAGAGAGAAGCCCTCGTAGTCGCAATAGGGTGCGCTCATGAGGGTGCCGTTGTCGGCGCCGGCCACGTACAGGCCCGGGATGGCGATGCCCGCGTTGTCGATGGCCTGCAGGCGGTCGTTGGTGCGGATGCCGCCGATGGTCACCCAGGCGCTCGGCTCGTACTGCATGGCGTAGAAGGGGCCCTCCGCCACCGGCTGCAGGAAGCAGGCCGGCTTGTAGAACTGCTCGTCCTTGCCGGCGGCGCAGTAGCCGTTGTACTCGTCCAGCGTCGCCACCAGCTCGGGGGCGCCGATGGCTTCGGCCAGGGCCTCCACAGTGTCGGCCTTGAAGATCCAGCCCGCGTCGACGCCGGCGTCGATGTTCGCCTGCACGTCCTCCAGGGGCTTGTCCTTCAGGGTCATCATGCCGGTGCGCCAGTTTTCGGCATCGGATCCGCACAGCGTCCAGGGGTCGGTGCCGCCGGCCAGACCGTCCACGTAGGCCTGGTCCACCACGGCGTAGTATTGGCCGCCCACCAGCGAGATGGCGCCGCCCAAGGCCAGGGGCAGATTCGCGAACTTGCCCTCGTTGCTGAAGCGGCGGCCCTGGTTGTTCACGAGCAGCGTGCCGTAGATGCCGATGGAGAAGGCAGCGTTGCCCTTGCCCCACAGGCCGTCGGCGTTCTGGTTGGAACCGGAGAACTCGTTGCCGGCGATGCCCCACTGGGTGGACACCTGGCCGCCCACCTCCTGCACCATCTCGATGCCCTCGCCCACGGACAGCAGGTTGCCGAGCGGGTTCACGAAGGTGCCGAAGCGCTCGGTCATCATCTCGGGATTGCCGAGGAAGCCGCCCGTGGCCACGATGACGGCCTTGGCCTTCACGTCGATGATGCTATCGCCCTCGCACTGGATACCGGTGCAGGTGCCGTCTTCCATGATGAGGCGCTTGCCGGCGGTGTTGAACAGGAACTCGCCGCCGTTGCCCTCGATGAAGGCCTGCAGCGGGCCCATGCGGTCCACGCCCTTGGCCTGGGTCTTGGAATCCTTCGGGTCTGACTGGAAGTTGCAGCGCACGGAATCGTGGCCGGCGCCGTAGTTGTCGGGGCGCAGGCCCGTGGCCACGCCGAACTCGTCGGTGAACTCGTCCACGGTGCTGCCCGACAGCTCCAGCGCCCGCTTCACGGCCGCGGCGTTCGTGGACCAGTGGGAGTACTCCATGATGTGGTTGAAGGCCTCCTCGATGGAGAAGGCGATGCCGGCCTGCTGCTGGAGCTTCGAGCCCACCATGAACGGGCCGCCGGCGATGGATCCGTTGGAGACACCCACGTCGCCGCCCTTCTCGATGACGATGACCGACTTGCCGGCGCGGACGGCCTCCACGGCGGCCCACATGCCCGCGCCGCCGGCGCCCACGATGGCGATGTCGCATTCCTTGGTCTCGTCGGCGGTCTGCATGGCCGCGCCGGCTTCTTCGGCGCCGGTTTCGGCCAAGTCCTTCGCCGGGGCCTTCGGAGCGCAGCCGGCCAGGGCCGCGCCGGCGCCCAGGGCGGCGATGCCCCCGAGGGTCAGAAAGCTGCGACGGGAAACGGTGGTGTTGCTCATGGTTCTCTCCCTCCAAGAGTTGGAATCGATGCCGCTTGGGGGCGGCTCTCGGAATCGGTGCCGCATTTCAGCGGCGGGGCGACCGCCCTCTCAGCGGCCGAGCCCATCATGGAACCGCCACGATTTCTTGTCGCGGGTGAAGTTGCCGCCGATTCCGGGTGATTGCCCCCTCACCCCTCGCCTCACCCCTGAGTTTTCCCTGGTACAATGAGCCTATGTTCCAAGGGGAAGGCGGGAGGCTCGCCCCGCGGGAAGCCACGGAAGAGGGGAATGACCAACGGTGGGAACCAGGGAAGCAGTGCAGATGGTGACGGGTACCATGGTGGAGGCCGCAGCCGAGGGGCTGCCCGGGCCCGCGTCGGCGCCGGCGCCGCCCGGCCCAGCGCAGCAAGAGGGCGAGGTGGCCCCGGATGCTCCCGGCGATGATCGCGGGGGCATGCCGGCGCGGTTCTTCCCCTGGCGCTTCCTCGGCATGGGGCTGCTCATCGCCTGGCTCTGCTGCACCCACATCACGGCCATATTCCCCGGCCCGGGCATCGACCTGGAGCCCCGCCACGGGTTCGACTATGCCATGCGCGTCGGCGATGTGGGCATGCTCTTGCTGCTCGGCCTGGCCGCACCGCGGGTGGGGCGCCTCAGCTGCCATGGCGGCCTGTGCGCCGGGCTGGTGGGACTTACCTGTGCGGGAACGTTGGCCGGCGGTGTTGCTCTCATTCCCGGGGCCGTTCCCGTGCCGCTCCTGAGCGCGGTCGGCGTGGTAACGGCCCTCGGCGGGGCGGCGCTGTTCTGCCTGTGGGCCGAGATCTACTCCCAGATGGGCATGACGCGCACCATCATGTACGGGGCTCTTTCCTGCCTGGTCGCTGGTGGTGCGGCGTTCCTCGTGTGCACCATGAAAGCGCCCTATGCCATCCTCGCGACGGCAGCCCTTCCTGTCCTGTCCCTCGGCTGCGCCTGGCTGAGCCTGCGCGCACTGCCGGGAGAGCCCGCCGGCCAGCCTCGGGCTCGATACGCCGTGCCATGGAAGCTCGTGGCCATTATGGCCGTGGCTGGCCTGCTGTCGGGCACGTCAGGTCTGGTGCAGGTGGAAGGGGTCGGGGCGATGTTCCGCGTGCTGGCCACCATGCTGGCGGGCGCGGTCATTTTGGGGGTGATGTTCGCCCGCCGCGACCGCATGGACGTGCGTTTCCTCGCGAAGGTGGCCCTGCCTCTGGCGGTGCTGGCCCTGGCTCTGGTGCCCTCCGCCCACGGTGCCCTGGCCTACCTGGTGGCCTTCCTCGTCAAGTTCGCCTACGTGTGGTTCACGTTCTTCGTGCTGCTGGTGCTGGCGGGCATCTGCTATCGCTTCGAGGTGCCGAGCCTGCGGGTCTTTGCTATTGCCCGCGCTTCTAGCGAGGCGGCCATTCTGGTGGGCGTCATCTTCCGGCGCTTCTTCTGGGAGAGCGGCTATACGGAAAACGACGCCTTTGTCGCAGCCTTCGCCGTGGCGGGCCTTGCGTTGGTGGGAGCTTGCGTGCTCGTGTGGACGAGCGAGAAGTCCGTCAATGGTGACTGGGGCGCAGCGGGGGTGGCGCCCGAGACGAACCTGCATGTGGCCGGCCCTCGCGAGCGCTTCATCACCCGTTGCGATCGCCTGTCCGCCGAGCATGGGCTGACGGCCCGGGAGGCGGAGATCATGGGGCTCATCGCCCAGGGTAAGACGCGCCGCGAGATAGAGGGCGAGCTGTTTCTGTCCGAGAACACGGTGAAGACCCACGTGCGCCACCTGTACGCCAAGTTGGGCGCGAACTCGAAAGCCGACGTCATCGCCCTGTTCGAGGGGTAGGAGCGCCGGGCACTGCCGGATGTTGTTGTCGCAATGGTCTGCGTGTTTCTGGATCGGTTTATTATGGCTTCGGGGTCTCTCGGGCTTCTTTCGCATCTTTCGCAAACTTTCGCAATTTTCGCAAACAGGCGCGATGTCCGTGCAGTCAGTGCAGTGAGGGTTCGCTTGATGCGCGGGCGCTGGCTTTTGCCAGAGGTTTCATCCTGATCGTATGAGGGGACGGTGGGGTCCTTGGCTAAGATGGGGTCGGTAGTCCCGTCGGAAGGATGATGGTGAAGCGTGCTCTCTGGTGCTCTGGGTCGAACAGAGTGAAGGCGCTGCTGGCGTTGGCTCTTGCGGCGACCGTAGTGGTTGCTGGATGTGCGGGAGATCCGGATGGTTCGTTGCCTGAGGAAGTTGGCGGGCGGGATTCCGTAGCGCCTGCTTTGGTCGTGGCGTCGACCTACACGGGGGTGCCGTTTGAGATGAAAACGGGCATGGAGCCCGAGGGCTTCGCCATCGACCTGCTGGCCCGGGTGGGCGATGAGTTGGGCACTTCCCCGACCTTCGGCGATCCCGTGCACGATGAAAGTGCCCTGCCCGATATAGAGCCGGGCACTGTGGAGGATGTGGCGGCGTCGGTGGCGGCCCATGAGGCGACCGTGGGCCTTTCGAGCATTCGGTTGAGCGACGATCTGCCCGAGGGCGTTGTGGCGACCGATTCCTATCTTGCGCTCGACCTGGCCGTTGTCGTCCGCGCGGATAGCAGCATTGAAGGGGTGGAAGCCATCGGGGCGGGGCCGGTGGCTGTTCAGGGTCGTGGAAGCGCCGCAGCTTGGACGGCCGAGTCCATGCCCGAGGCCGAGCTGGTGACCTACGACGATCCCAACGATGCGCTCTCGGCGCTGGTGTCGGGCAACGTGGTGGCCTGCGTGGTGGACGAGCCCGTGGTGCAGCGGTTCCGCAAGGTGAAGGCGCCGGGGCGTCTGGCGGTCGTCGAGACCGTGACCACCGGCGACGGCTTCGTGATGGTCGTAGCCGAGGACAACGGGGCGTTGGCCACGGCCATCAACGAGGCCCTGGCCGCCCTGAAGGCCGATGGCACCTACGACGAGCTGATCGAAACCTGGTTCGGCGAGCCTTCCCAGCGCGGCGATGCCGGCCCCTATACCGCCATGCCCGACGGCCCTGGCGATATGGTGTTCCAAAACGGATAGGATCCGGCGGGCGGGGCGCCGTGCCTAATCAGCCGCCGGCCTTCTCGCGCCCACCCAGCCGACGCCCCTCTCGCTCCGGCGTCTCGGTGGACAGCTGCCCGTGCGCCTCTAACCGGCCTTGCACTGGCTGCGACGGCGGCGGTTGCGGCGCTGGCCGCGACGGCACAAGGTGGAGGCCCCGATCAGCTCGGGGCCTCCACTGGTTCGCTCGGCTGCTGGCTTTCCGGCCGTTAGGCTTTGCTCACTGCGTCATCGACGGCCGCCATGATGGCCTTGCTCGTCAGGGTGGCGCCGGTGGCGACGTCCACATTCGTGCCGTTGGCCTCGACGATGCGGCCGGGCATGGTGGTCACGGCGTCCGTGGCGATAGAGGGCGTCTCGTTCTGCTCGAGGATCTCCACGGCGCTGATGGTCGTGCCGTCGAAGGCTACCTTGACGACGATGGGGCCCTTCTTACCCTCGGCCACGCCGAGGTATTCCCCGTCGCCGGCCTCGTAGGAGGACAGGTCCACGGCCTCACCGAAGGCGGCCAGGGTCGTGGGCACGAAGGCGACGCCGTCTTCAAGCACCGATTCCTGCAGGTTGTCGTCCTTCGCCGCCGCGGCGTTGCGCCCGGAAATGCGCCCGAAGATCATGCCGCCGCCCAGGTTGCACGAGCCCTGGTAGTGATTCGACCAGATATCGCCGAGCTCGCCGGCCTCATAGAGGTGGGGGATGGCCTCGCCGCGCGGGGTCACGATCTGGCCCTGCTCGTTCTTCACGGGACCGCCCTGGGTGTTCACCAGGGTATGGGTGAGCTTCACCGCGTAGAAGGGGGCCTCGGCGACGGGGGACAGGTCGCCCTTGCGGCCGAAGGCCAGGTCGGTGCCCTCTTCGCAGAAGCGATTCCACTTGGACACCTCGGCCACGAGGTTCTGGGTGCCCTCCTCATCGAAGCCTATGGCGGCGGCCAGGGCCTCCAGGGTGTCGGCTTTTAGGATCCAGCCCTTGGCGATTTCCTCCTGGCCGTCGGCCGACCAGGACTTATAGAGGGGTCCGCGACTGAAGATGGCCTGGTCGAGCACTTCGTAGGTGACTTCGGGCAGCACGGGCACGTGCCAGGTGCCGGCGTAGTTCAGGTGCCCGTGGTTCGTGGCGCCGGTGTCGGTCTCGCTGATGAAGCGGCACCCGTTGCCGCCGACGAGAATGCCCTTCAGGTCGCTGTCGTACTTCCAGGTACAGTCCAGGGTGTCGGGATCCACGAACTCGAAATTGTTCGTCTGCATGTTGCCCATGTGCCACAGGTCGCAGCCCACCTCCATGGCCATCTTGATGCCGTCGCCGGTGTTGTGCAGCGCGTGGCCCAGCGATTCCCAGCCGTGGTAGCCGTTGAAGCTCTGGAGCATCTCGTCGTTGGACTCGTAGCCGCCGCAGGTCAGGATCACGCCGTTCTTGGCGCGCACGTTCACTGTGCGGTCGTCCACGGCCACCTCCACGCCGTGGACGATGCGTGTCAGCGGATCCTGGATAAGGTGCTGGCCGGCGGCCTCGTACCACACGTCGATGGCGTCGGACCGGGCGGCCACTGCCTCCCGGAACAGCTTGTAAGCCGCACCGTCGCCGCGGCCCTCGTGCACCGTGAGCACGCGGAAGGACTGGGCACCGGGCATCTCGGGGTATTCGATCTTGCCCTCCACGAAGGCAGGGCTCTCGGCGCCGAGGTACTCGATCCACTCCTTGTTCTTCACCATCTCGCCGCAGTAGGCCTCGATGATGGCGTCGCTGGGGGTCTCGTAGTCGCCGCGCATGGCCTTCACGTAGGCGATGGCATCGTCGAGGCTCTCCGACCAGCACAACAGCTGCATACAGGCGATGGAATTGCCGCCGGCCTCGGCCTGGGGCGCTTTCTCCAGCAGCAGTACGCGGGCTCCAGCATCGGCTGCGGCAATGGCGCTGTTCGCTCCGGCGCCGCCGAAGCCGACGACGATCACGTCGTATTCGGCATCCCAGGCCACGGTGTGTTCGAAGGCCTCATCGGTACCAGTGGCGGCCGCGGGTGTCTGCGGCGAGCAGCTGGCCATGAGGGCGGCGCCCAGCAGGCCCGAGGTGGCAAGGGCCGAGCCGGTGAGGAACGAGCGACGGGACAGATTGGTGTTCATGGGGTATCCCTCCTTCAGGGGTGGAACGGATGGGGCGCGGTCTCGCATCGGCGGGATAGAGCCGCGGGCCCGGGCCGGGGCGGGGGAGGTGCGGTCGCGGTGCCCGGGCAACGCCCATGATGGGGCGCCCTGCGCCGATGCGCATCCCATAAAAGCCCCGCATGCTCGCCAGGCCCTCCCATAAAACATGTATATTTGCCTTTTCCCTGATGGGGTCAGAGGGAAACGGGGGTCGTCGGTCGTGCAGGAGGGCCCGTGGAAGCGTTATACTTACCCCCATGGAGAAGGAGGAACGCAACATTCTCATTGTCGCAACGCTCGGTATGGCGTTCTGGTGGCCGCTGCTGCGCAACAGCATCGTGGGCTTCCTGTTCTCGCCGTCCCGGGTGGCCGAGCCGTGGGCCCACGGTTGCCTCTGGCTGTTTCTCGCAGTATCCGCCCTGGTGGCTTGCGGAGGCGTGCTGGCCTTGGGGTCGGAGCGTGGCCGCCGCATCATCGCTGGCCGCGGGAGTGCCGCCTTGGTTCTGGCGCCCTGCGTGGCAGCAAGCGTGCTGGGGCTTCTGTTGGTGGCGGTGCCCGCGGCGGGGGAAGCGGCCCTTGTTGCCGCCGATGCCGTTATCTTGGCTTGCGTTTACGGTGCGTTGCCCCTGGGTTGGTGCACCGTGCTGCTGCGGTGGTTTGGTCCGTTTCCCAAGCGGCTGCTGCTCGTGGCGGCGACATCCTACGGAGCGAGCTTCCTCGTGGGCTACCTGTCCTACGCCCCCGATCCGCTCAACCTCGTGCGCCCGGTGGGCGCCCCTCTCTTGTCGGCCGCAGCTTGGCTGTACTGCTGGCGCGAAGGAAACGGCGGCCCCAAAGGACGCGCTGCGGCGTCCGATGGGGCCGGTGAGACAGCGGCGGTCCCGGGGATGGCCCAGGCTGACGGTCGGAGCCTCTATGGACTCGTTTTGGTGATGTTCCTCGTGAGCAGCGTGGCGACGGGCTTCATCAACTCAGGTACGGCCTCCTACGATCCGTCGCCCCACACCTTCGTGCGCGATACCCTCAATGTGGTGGCGACGCTTTCGATCATCGCCCTCATAGCCGCATCGAAGTCGGTAGAGCGCATCAAGTTCACGCTCATCGTGGCGATCGTCGTGTTGCTGTTCGGCGGCATCTTCCTCGCCACGCTGTTCCGGCAAAGCTGGTTCACCATCGGCGTCGGTCTCATACAGACGGGCAAGTCCTGCTTCTCGCTGCTCTTGTTCATGCTCGTGGTGTTGGAGGGAGCCGCAGGCCCTGCCGCTGCGGGGCGTTCGCTGCTGCTGAAGTTCGTGCTGCCCACCATCGCAAGCAGTCTCATCAGCTATTTGATCGTGCCGTTGGCGGCCGAGGCCCTCGGTGTGGCCTACAACGACTTCTGGGGTGTGCTCTCGCTGTTGCTCGGGTTCTCCCTGGGCGTGTTCCTCTTCGGGTTCCTGTCATCCCTGGTGATTCGGTATCTGCCCCGCGTGGAACTCGCGCCGGCTCCGGGTCAAACGGAGGCGGTCGTTCTCGCTGGGGCCATGGCCCGTGCCTACGGCCTTACCGAGAAGGAGGCCGAGGTGCTGGGACTCTTGCTCGAGGGGAATACCTACAAGAAGATTGCCGCGCTCATGTACGTCAGCGATAGCGCCGTGCAGTCCCACGCCAAGAGCATCTACCGGAAGGTGGACGTCCATACCAAGCAGCAGCTGGTGGACCGCGCCCTGGCCCTCCGCGACCGTCCCGGACGGTAGGGCCGCCCGGGACGGGGAGGCCGGTCTGCGGGCAGGGCCACGCTAGGGGGCGCTGGGCCTGGGCGGCATAGCTCCGCGGTTCCGACCAGGGTACCTAGGCGCGCGGCCCTAGTCGCTCTTGCGCTGGCTGCGACGGTGCAGGGCGAAGGCGATGGCGGCTACGACGGCGGCGGCCACGGCGACGGTCGCCACTGCGGCGAGGGCCGTGCGGTCGCCCGTTTGAGCAAGGCTCTCGCCTTCGCGCAGCCCGGTTTCGTAGACGTTCTTCACGTAGTCGGCTTCGGCTTTGCTCACGGGGTTCTCGATCATCTCATCGGTGATTTCCACCTTGTCCTGGGCATCGCCCGAGGCTACGAAGTCGTTGACCACCTCGTCTTTGTTGGGAACGGCGGCTTCGATCTCGTTCTTGTCGAAGGTGGTGTCACTCGGCAGGCTCGGTGGGGTGGAGGCATCGCTGCCCGGGGTAGGGGCGGAATCGTCGTTCGGGGTATCGGCGGGCTTGTCGGAGGAATCGTTTCCGGCGCCCTGATCCGGTGTGCCGTCATCGGGGGCATCCCCGCCATCGGGCTTGGTCATGCTGTCGTCGGGGGCGGTTGCGTCATCGGGCGGCGTGCCGTCATCAGGCGTGGTCGTGTCGTCGGGCTTCGCCCCGTCATCGGGAATTTCCACGCCGTCGGGGATGTTCGGGGAATCGGGCACGTATAGCACGTTGATGACATTGTCATCGGGATTCACGCCCACGCGGATCTCGGTCGGATAGGTGTCAACCACGTAGGTGCCGTCGATCTTGTACTCGTAGGCGTCGCCCTTCACGAGTTTGTCGAAGCGCTGGTCGGTGAAGGTTTCGGAGCCCATCTTGATGAACTTCACGTCATCGGGCTTCAGGGCGTCCTTCCAGTTGTCGGCCGACAGATCGGCGTTTTCCATGAGGTAGTAGTTCACGGTGTACGCGTTGTTCCACAGCTTGAAGTAGAACAGCTTGATCACGTTGTCGTCGGGGTTCTCGCTCACGGTGAGGTTCTGCGGCCAGCCGTCCCAGAAGAAGTAACCGGGGATGTCGACCACGTAGTTCCAGGCGTTCAACGTTTGTCCGACGGCCACATCTTTGAGCTCGTAGGTCCCCAAGAGCACGCGGCCCTCGGCGTCGGGCTTCACGTCGCCGTCGTCGTAGTTGACGTTCTCGTAGTACATGATGGTGGCCGTGGTGGCTGCCCCCTCGGCTTCAGCGTCGTTGTTCGGAGCGGCCTCCTCCGTTGGATTGGTGGAAGCGAGGCTCCGGTTGGGGTCGTCTATCGACTGGCTTGCGCAGGCGCTCAGAGAGATGGCCAGGCATCCCGCAAGAAGGAATCCCCACAGGGAGAGGACGGATTTTCTCATTGACGTGGCCATGGTGCGCCCCCATTCTCGGTGCAGCAAAGGTTCTCCCTCACTGAAAAGGTCATCGCAAGTATAAGAAGGCGACCTCTCGCAGCCCACGCCCCCGCCGAACCTGTCACCAACCCTCCCGTAACCTGTTGTCTCCCGGACATTTCGTAAGAGGGCTCGTGCGCTTTGGGATGCGACGAGCAGTATCCAGCTTCCCTGCTTCACCGAAAGGCGATATCATTGCTATCACCTAAGCGAGGGAGGTGCTGTTGTGGCCGATCTGCTCATACGAGACCTTAACGAGGGAACGAAGCGACTGCTGCGAGAGTGGGCGGCGCGTCATGGGCGCACGCAGCAGGGGGAGGCAAAGGCCATCCTCGAATCGTCGCTGCATCCTGAGCCGTCAAGCTGGGTGACGCGGCTGAGGAATGCCGCCCAGGCCGTCAGCGGTATCGATTTTGAAGATCCTCCGCGCCATCCGGCCCGGGAAATTGATACGCGGGGGTGGGTATGAACTATGTTGTCGATACCAATGTGGCCTCGGAATTGATGCGCCCCAGCGCCTTTCTTTGTGCCGAGCTTCATGAGCGGGCGTTGTCTCAGGGGAAAGTGCCCACCATAGAGGATCTGATGATCGCAGCCATCTGCAAGCGCAACGACTGCATTTTGGCAAC
>NZ_JBQIIT010000032.1:0-19596 GCF_056795635.1 Adlercreutzia sp.
ACGGTGCCGTCGACGAGATCGCCCTCGTCGAACTCGGTCAGCGTGCCGTCGATCATCTCGTTCATCTGCTCGTCGGAGATGTCGGAGAAGTCGATCACGGAGGTGTTCTTGATTTCGGTCAAAACGGACCCCTTTCAAAAACTAAATCGGGGACCCTTCGTCATGATGGTTGATACTTACCATGTTCGCTTGCGCAAGCAAGGGATCGCGGTGCAACAAACATGTCTCGGGGGCCAGCAGTTACTTTCACTTGTCCGTTTGGGCAAGCCCGCCCAGTATAGCACTGGGCACGGGCAAAACATTGTGGATTTTCCCCGAGTGCCGACATTTTCCGCACCGCCGCCAAACGCTTGCCGCCCGAGAGATTCCGAGAGCCGCGAAGTGGGGCCGGCCCTCCCCGAGCCCGACACTGCCCTGGAGCCGAAGGGGGACACCCCTACCGGGTAAGGGCGTCTCACGCAAGGGCGGTCGACGACACCGCCCCGGCGCAGGGAGGGAGGGGCGCCGGGGCGGTGGATGGCGGCGCCTTCAGGCGCCCGGAAAAAGCAGGGGAAGCGGCTTAGGCCAGCAACTTCACCACATGGATGGCCTCGGTCATGGTGCGACCGCAGGCGAAGCCGTGGAGCTGGTCGGGATAGCAGCCGGAGAACACGGAGCCGGAGCAGTCGCCGGCGGCGTAGAGCCCCTCGATGGGGTTGCCCTCGGCATCGAGCGCCTGGCACTCGTGGTTGATGCGGATGCCGTCGATGGTGGTGAGCAGCGTGCCGCCGAGGGTCGCACCGAAGAAGGGCGGGGTGCGCAGCGCGGAGAGGCGGTAGGCCTCCTTGCCGAAGTCCGGATCATCCTGGGCGTCGAACAGCTCGTTGTAGCGCTCGCACGCGGCCAGGAAGTTCTCCTTGGCCTCGGCGGCAAAGCCGAGCTTGTCGGCGAGCTCCTCCAGGGTGTCGGCCTTCTGCAGGCGCCCGTCCCCGAGCTCCTTCTCGAAGAACTTGTCCAGGTCGTAGGAACCGTCCTCCCCCTTGAACATCTGCACCATGTTGCGGGTCATGGCCGAGCAGCCCAGGGTATGGAAACGCTGCACGTCCTCGCCGAAGTTGCCGTCCCACACCGATACGTAGGTGCCGCCGGGCAGCTGGGCCGCCGCATGGGGCAGGTAATCGTAGTCGGCCGACTCGTTGGCGAAGCGCTCGCCGTTCATGTTCACCTTCAGGAAGGGCTGGGTGCCGGGGTTGAACTGGCCGTTACCGGGGAACTGGGGCTCGCCGGCCTCGACGGATTCCTCGGTGTAGCCGGCCTTCGTGCCCGGGGCCACCAGGCCGCGGTCGAAGATCATCGTGGCCGAGGTGAGGTCCTTGGCGGCGCCGGCCCACAGCGCCGCCTTGATGCCGCCGCCAGTGTTGTTCTGGTTGTAGCCGAGGGCCGTGACCGACTGGGTCGTCACCGGGGACAGGGCCGTCAGCATGGCGGGGTTGGCCGCATAGCCGCCCGTGGTGAGCAGCACGCCCTTGGCGGCGTTCACCTGCACGTAGCCCTCGGGCGTGTTGAAGATGGCACCGGTCACCCGGCCGTCCTCCTCGCGCACGAGCTTGGCAAGCTCGTGGCCGAAGGTCACTTCCCTGCCGGCCTCGTTGATATGCTTCTCGAACAGCACGTTACGCTCGTCGAACTCGCGGCCGCCGTTCTCGTCCACGTAGTGGTGTTCGAAGGGCGGGGTGTAGAAGGGCGTGCCGCCCATGCCGCCGGGCATATCGAACTCGTCGGCGATGACCACGGCGCCCGAGGCGGTCATGATGCCGTCCACGAACTCGAACATGTCGTTGGACTCGTCCATCCACATGCGAATGAGGCGCTGGTCGCAGTTGCCCTGGGAGTAGCGCACGATCTCACCCATGAGCCGCTGGCGGTCCACTTCCACACCCAGTTCCTTGAACGGGCGGGTGCCCAGGGCCGCGAACCAATGGCGCGTGGCGCCCACGGTCTCGCCCTTCTCGCAGAGGATGAAGTCCACGCCGGCATCGGCCGCATAGGCGGCCGCGGCCATGCCGCCGTTGCCCGCGCCCACGATGAGCAGGTCGCAGTCCTTGGTGGCCGCAATGTCGCCCTCGGCGATATCCGGGGCGGTGCCCAGCCAGTCGGCCGCGGCGGGGGCCGCCTCGCCGGCGGCGCCGGTCTCGGCCATGGCCTCGGTCTCGGCGGCCGCCTTGGGGGCGCAGCCGGCCAGGCCGAGCGCCGCCAGGGCGCCGACCCCGGCCACGCTGCCGATGAACCCGCGACGGGAGATGTCAGTGATGTGCTCCATGGATTTCCCTCCTGTTGGGAGCGCCCCGCGGGGCGCTTGACCTTGCAGCGCCCGGCCCGCGTTTCCCGCGGCCCTCGGTAAGGCGCTGCCCATCGAAGAGCCATCCTAGCGACACCGCCCCGGCCCATCACCACCCCCGGCGGGTGTTTCGCCCCACGGCGCCGCGCTCCCCCTCCTGGGGTGATTTTGAGGCGTTTTCCCAGGTAAAGAATGGAGCAGTGTAACTTTCTCCTGGAAGGGCCGCGCGCCAGGGCCTACAATGGCCCGAAGAGACGAGGGAGGATGCGGCATGATCTCATTGAGGCCATCGGAAGACAGCGGAGCGAAGGGGGCGGGAGCCACGGCGCTCTGCGTCGCGGGCTTCATGATGCTCGGCGTGGCGGGCTACGCGCTCAACGCCAGCGTCTACGCCCACGTGTCCACCTACTGCGGCATCGCCCGGGAGATCGCCACCCTCGTGAACGCCGCGGCTTTCCTGGCGCTGTTCCTCGCCGCGACGTTGAGGCCCCGCCTCATCGACCAGCGACAGCTGACCACCATAGCCGCCGGCTGCGCGCTCACCGCCGCCCTCGTCCTCGAATTCGGGCTCGCGGGTGCGGTGCCCTGGGCCACCATCGCGGGGCTCGCCTGCGCGAGCGTCGCCTCGGCCTGGGCGGCCACCACGCTCGTCTGCGCCATCCTAGGGCTGCGCTCCCTGCGCAGGGCCACCGTGGCCATCGCCATCGGCACCGCCATGGGGGAGGCGGCCGCCGTGGCCCACCCGCCCATCCCCTTCAATATCGGGGCCGTCGAGACCCTCGCCTGCTACGCCGTCGTGATGCTGGGGCTCTACCGCCTGGCCTCCCCCGTCTTCGCCCGCATTGCCGCAGGAGACGCCCCCATCGATCTGGAAGTCGCCAACCCCGAGTCGTTCTTGAGCCCCAGCAATGGCCTGTTTCTCTGTGCGCTGCTGTTCAGCATCGCCACCGGCTACGGCCTCACCTTCGGCGAGGTGGACCGGGCGCCGGCGAGCATCGGCACGAGCGTCATCGTCATCGCCGGCGCGGCCCTATGGCTTTTATTCTCCCGCAGCCGCGACAAGGAGGACACCCTGTTCTCCTTCTGCGTGCTCATGGTCATCGGCGGCTTCATCGTGACTCCCTTCATGTTCCTGTCCGATCTCGCCTCGGCCAATGCCCTGCTGCGCATCGGCGTGCGCTGCTTCGATATGCTCGTCTGGCTCGTCGTGGTAGCCGTGGGCTCGCGCAATCCCCTCGCCCTGCTGCCCACCTTCGCGCTCATTCGCTCGCTGAACGCCTTCGGCACCGATCTCGGCGCCGTGGCGGGGCACACCACCAACGAGCTCATCGGCGTGGACGGCACCATGGCGGCGCTCATTGCCGAGGGGGTGCTGTTCCTGTTCGTAGCGCTGCTCTGGACGCGCTTTCGCTCCTTCAGCTTCACCGACGCCATCCGCGGCGTCGTGGCCGTGGGCCGCGACGGCCAGGCCCGGGGCCCGCGCGCCAGCGGAACCGACTACGCCGTCGTCGCCCTGGCGGATCCCGAGGGCGGCACGCCCGCAGCCGCGACATTGGAGGACGAGGCGGCCGGGCCGTCCGGTACCGCGGCAGAGCCGCCGACCGCGCCGCCCGAGCCCAGCATCGAGGAGCGCTGCGCCGCCATCGGGGCCACCTGCGGCCTCACCGAGCGCGAGGTGGAGATATTCGCCCTCCTGGCCCGCGGCCGCAACGGCCAGTTCCTCATGGACTACTACGTGGTGTCGCGCAACACCGTCAAGAGCCATATCAAGCACATCTACGCGAAGCTGGGCGTCCACTCCCAGCAAGAGCTCATCGACCGCGTGGAATACGGCTCGTAGGCGCCGCGACCGCTGATCCCGGCGCGGGGCGGCCTCTGGCGGCATCATCTCGGCCCCGGGCTCCCCCGTTGCGCTAGAATAGGAAGGCACGTTTCATCGGTTCGGCTTCGTCGAGATAAGGCTCTCGTCATGGAATTGACGCTCGCGATGTTTCTCTCCCAGGCAGGGGATCACCCCGTCCTGCTCGGTATTCTGGCCCTGGTCATCGGCGTGACCGTCATCTCGGGCGCCACCGACGCCCCCAACGCCATCGCCTCGGCGGTCTCCACCCGCTGCCTCTCGCCGACGGCGGCCCTCATCTTGGCGGCCGTCTTCAACTTCGTGGGGCTCGTGGGCATGACCTATATCTCCACCGCCGTGGCCCACACCATGTTCAACATGGTGGACTTCTCCGGCAACACCCACCAAGCGCTCCTCGCCCTCATCGCCGCCATGATAGGATCCATCGGCTGGGGCGTGTTCTGCTGGTTCTGGGGCATTCCCGCCAGCAAGTCCCATTCGCTCATCGCCGGCGTCACCGGCGGGGCCATCGCGCTGAACGGGCTGGGCGGCGTGGTGCTCTCCGAGTGGATGCTCGTCATCTACGGCATGGTGTTCTCGCTCGTGGGCGGCTTTCTCCTGGGCATCGCCACGACGCGCCTCATCGAGCGATGCTTCTCCAACGCCCCGCGGGGGCGGGCCAACAAGGTGTGCGTGATGTTCCAGGACATCTGCGCCTGCGCCCTGTCGTTTCTGCACGGCGCCCAAGACGGCCAGAAGTTCATGTCCATCGGGCTGTTGGGCATCGCGCTCGCCTTCGATATGGAGACGAGCGGTGCCACCGATTTCCCCCTGTGGCTCATGGTCATCTGCTCGCTGGCCATGTCCATCGGCACCCTGCTCGGCGGCAAGCGCATCATCAAGTCAGTGGCCATGGACATGGTCTCCATGGAGAAATACCAGGGCGTGGCCGCTTCGGTGTCCACGGTCATCACCCTGTTCGTGGCCTCCATGACCGGCATGCCCGTCTCCACCTCGCACTGTTCCACCGCCTCCATCATGGGCGTGGGCGCCGCGCGCAGCTTCAAGCGCGTGAACTGGGGCGTGGCCCGGCGCATGGTATCGGCGTGGCTGCTCACCTTCCCCTGCTGCGGGCTGATCGGCTGGGGCCTCGCCAAGCTGTTCATGATGTTCTAGGGATGCTCTTCTTTTATCGTCAATATGATGTCTTATAGAATTTCCTACTGAAATAATGATATGATCAAACCAGTTAACTCGTAGGAAATGAGGTGTGCCATGGTTGCCCCCAAAGGTTCCATCTATTCATCTACCGCCCTCGCCTCTCGCCAGCGCGAGGTAAAGGACGTGGCCGATCGCCAAATCGTCTACATCACCGAGAACGGCAATGGAGCCTATGTGTTCTGCTCCGAGGAAATATTCGACCGTGAGCTCAAGCAAGCCCGCGAAGATGCCCGCTACGAGGCGGAGATGGAATTCGTCCTCCGGCGCGGCAAACGCGATATCGAAGAGGGGCGTTTCACCACCGATGTCGACGGCTTCGTCGCCCGCGTTCGCGAGAAACGGGGACTGTAGTGACCGAAGTGCGCATCTCCGAAGGCTTTGAAGAGGATCTGGCCATTGTGCTGTCGAGCAGGGTTCTTGATGACATCCTCAAGGTGATCGAGATACTGCCCACGATACCCAGCATGGGGTCGACCGACGTGGCGGCCGCCCTCGCTTACAAATTTGGCGAAGGCGTGCGCAAAATCCCCGTCGGCCCTTTCGATATCGTTACGTTCTACGAGGATGAGGCCGATCGCGTCACCGTGCTCGGCCTCATCCATCAGCGCGCGGCTTGGTGAAAACACGTCTCCGCAAGAAAAGCCTCTTGCAGCTCCAACCCAAAGCCCGCTTCACGGCGCAAAAGGGCCCGGACATCTCATCCGGGCCCTGAAACTTGTCGCGGCCGAGCGGCCAGGTCTACCCTCGGGATCGCTTTACACCTGCTCAGCGGCTTTTGCCTGGGCCTCGCGCAGGGCGCGGACCATCTGGTCGGCGCAGGAGGTGGAGCGCCGTCCGCAGGTGTTGCCCTCCAGAAGCGCGGCCACCTCGTCCACCTTCATACCGGCTACCAGCTTGGAGATAGCCTTCAAGTTGCCGTCGCAGCCGCCGGTGAACTGGACGCTCTCCACCGTGTCGTCGCTCACGGCCACATCGATCTGGCGCGAGCACACGCCCCGGGGGATATAGGTATGCATAGGGGTTCCTTTCTCTCGTTTCTCGCGAGAGATTGTAGCACGGGCGCCCCTACACCGCCGCCGGGCCCCGCTCGCCGGTGCGAATGCGCACCACCTCTTCGACCGGCGTCACGAAGATCTTCCCGTCGCCCACCTCCCCGGTGCGAGCGGCGCCCACGATAGCGTCTACGAGGGCGTCCACTTCCCCATCGTCCACGACGATCTCGAACTTCACCTTGGGCACCATGTTCAGCAGCACCTCGGTGCCGCGCACGTACTCGCTCCAGCCGTGCTGGGCGCCGCAGCCGTGCACCTGGGAAATGGTCATTCCCGTCACATCGGCCGCGAACAGCACGTCCTTCAGCGCCTCCATCTTCTCGGGCCGCACGATGGCCGTTACTCGCTTCATAGGTCTTCAACTCCTTACTTGTCGCCTGTCGTGTGTCCCACGCCGCTAGTCCAGGCCCAGGTACGCCGGATAGGCCGACTCGCCGTGAACGGCCACATCAAGACCTGCGGCCTCATCGGCGGCGCTCACCCGCAGGCTGCCGCCGAAGCAGGCCCGCACAATGAGCGCGAGCACTCCATCGGCAACGACCACGAACGCGATGGTCACCAGAATGCCCAGCACCTGGGCGCCCAACAGGCCCCAGTCTCCCGTGTACAGCAGGCCGCCCTGATCGGTCCAGGACAACTCCGGCACACAGAACAGGCCCGTGAGGATGCCGCCCACAATACCGCCGACACAGTGGCAACCGAACGCATCCAGGGCATCATCGTAGCCGAGACGGCGCTTGGCCTGGGAGATGGCCCCGTACACAATCGGGCTCACGACAAGCCCCATAACGAGCGCGGCCCACGGCTCCACGAACCCGGCCGCCGGGGTGATAGCCACCAGTCCCGCCACGAGCCCCGTGGCCGCACCCACCAGCGTGCACTTCCCCACCGTGACACGCTCGGTAATCATCCACGACAGCACACCGGCCGCACTGGCCGCCACGGTGTTCAGCAAGGCAAGTCCCGCTACGCCATCGGCCGCGAACGCGCTGCCGGCATTGAATCCGAACCAGCCGAACCACAGAAGCGCCGCGCCCAGGGCCACGAAGGGCACGTTGTGGGGACGGTAGGACATGACGGCGAATCCCTTGCGACGACCGAGCATGACGCACAGAATAAGCCCGGTGAGCCCCGAGGAGATATGCACCACATCGCCCCCGGCGAAGTCCAGGGCGCCGATCATCTCGCCGATGAGCGAGCCCTCGCCGCCCCACACCATGTGCGCGAGCGGCGCGTACACCACCACGACCCATGCGGCCACAAAGGCGCATACGGCCCCAAACTTCATGCGCCCGGCCACCGCACCCGTGATGATGGCGCAGGTGATCATCGCAAAGGCCATTTGGAACACGATGTCGGTGACGGCCGGATAGGCCGCCCCCAGGGCGGGATCGCCCGCAAGCGCTCCCTGGCTCAGCAGCACCGCTGCCGCCGTCGGCTCGCCTTCGGCCTCTGCGACCATATCGCGCGCGACGCTCAAGCACCCGATCTGGTCGAAGCCGCCGAAGAAGGGCAGCGATCCGTCGCCGCCGTAGGCAAAGCTCCAACCGCACACCACCCACGCAACCCCGGCGATGCCGAGGGCCGCGAACACCATCACCATGGTGTTCACCACGTTCTTGCGCCGCGAAAGCCCGCCATAGAAGAACGCGAGACCCGGCGTCATGAGCAGCACCAGCATGGCGCACACGAGCATGAAGCCGGTCGAGCCGGTATCAATCATAGGAATCGACCTCCTTGCATCGGCGCGGGCCGCCCGCGCCCATCGGGAACGCTTTCGATTCTTCCACGGCGAAAGCACACCCCCAAGGTCATCGATGATTGTTAACCCCCTCTCAAAGAAGTGTTAACGCAGGCGACCTTTCCTTGCCACGGAGCGGAAACAATTCGCGACACCGCCATCGAAGGCCCGAAAAATGTCTACAATGGGATCGATCGACGAGCACATTGCGCAATCCTGGACAAACATGCGTCGAGTGAGCTCCCGCAAGGAGAAAACGGTCCCTTTTCAGGCTCGAATGACCCCGAAAAGGGATCGGAAACCGCTTATTTCGACCCCGAGCAGCCAACGGAGCCTTCGAGACAGCGCACTCGAAGCCCTTTTGTCCAAAAACGCGAGAAGTGCTCGCACCATTGGCGCCAATCGGAAAGGAAACCCCATGAGCGTGTCATTCCGCCAGGTCGAGCGTGACGAGGAAGTAGAGGCCCTCGCACATATGGCCCATCACATTTGGAACGAGTACTGGCCGGCGCTCATCGGCCAAGAGCAGACCGACTACATGGTCGAGAAGTTCCAGAGCCTGAACGCCTTCCGCACCGACATCGCCGACAACGGCTACGAGTACTTCTTCATCATGGACCGCGAGAACGCCACACCGCGCGAGCTCGATCAGGCAGCCCACGGCGCCGACATTCACGATAAGGGCGGCAGCGCGCCGGCCGATGCCAACGATGCCGTGGAGTCCGAGCGCGACGGGGAGCTGGCCCGGGAGGCGGAGGGCTTCGCCCGCGAGGCCGCCAAGCCCCGCATCATCGGGTACACCGGCGGTCACGTCGAACCCGAGACGAACCGCTACTTCATCTCGAAGATCTACCTGCTGAAGGAACACCGCGGCCGCGGCTTGGCTACCGCCATCGATCGCCTCTACGAGAATCTGGCCCGCAAGCGCGGCCTGGATGCCCTGTATCTTACCGTGAACAAGAAGAACGCCATGGCCATCCGCGCCTATGAGAAGCTCGGCTTCGAGACCATCGAGTCCGTGGAAACCGACATCGGCGAGGGCTTCATCATGGACGACTACATCATGGAGAAGAAGCTGCGCTAGCCCCGCCGGCCCCGAAACGTTCAAAGGCCCGCGGTGACGCGGGCCTTTTTCATGGCGGAAAACCAGTTCGCAGCCGCTACTTCAGGGCCGCGCGGACGGAGGCGGCGATGCCGGGGGCGTCGAGGCCCAAGTCAGCGAAGAGCTGCCCCACAGGGCCCTGGCCCACGAACTGGTCGGGAATGCCGAGGGTGAGGGCGGCCGCCGCGGCCCCCTGGCGCGCGAGCACCTCCAGCACGCCCTGACCGGCACCGCCGGCAATGACGCCCTCCTCCACGGTGACCACCAGCTGCGTTGCCGCCGCGGCCGCGATGGCCTCCTCGTCCAGGGGCTTCACCCAGCGCATGTCCACCACACGGCACTCGATGCCCTCGGCGGCCAGAAGCTCGGCGGCGCCGCGGGCACATCCCACCATGCGCCCGAAGGCGAGCAGGGCCACATCATCGCCCTCGCGCACCGTGCGGGACTTCCCCACTTCCAACATCTGCGGCGCATCGGGCAGGCACGCCCCCTCTGCCTCACCACGCGGGTAGCGCAGCGACACAGGGCCGGGAAGCGCCAGGGCCGTATGCAGCCCATGGACCAGCTCGGCCTCATCCGACGGCGCCAGCACCCGCATATGCGGCACCATGCGCATATACACCATATCGAACACGCCGTGGTGCGTGGGGCCGTCATCGCCTACGAGCCCCGCGCGATCCAGGGCGAACACGACGTTTTCCGCCGGCAGGGCGCAGTCGATGATCATCTGATCCACGGCCCGCTGCATGAAGGTGGAGTACAGGGCCACCACGGGCTTCTTCCCGCCGCAAGAGAGCCCTGCGGCCAGCCCCACGGCCTGCTCCTCGGCAATGCCCACATCGACGAAACGCTCGGGGAACTCGGCGGCGAAGCCTTTGAGGCCGGTACCGCCCCCCATGGCCGCCGTGATGGCCACCACATCCTCGTCCCGGGCCGCCTCGGCGCTGATCGCCCGGCCGAACACCTCGGTGTAGGTGGGGGCGACCGCGGCCTTCTTCACCGCCTCACCAGAGGCGATATCGTAGGGGCCGGTGCCATGGAAGCGCTCCGGGTCGCGGCGGGCCGGCTCGTAGCCCTCTCCCTTACGGGTGACCACGTGCACGAGGGCCGGGCCGTCCATCTCCAGCACGAGCGACAGGATGCTGCGCAACTCGGCGATGTTGTGGCCGTCCACGGGATGGGTGCACACGATGCCCAGGGCCTCGAAGATCATGGTGTCGGGAATCACCATCTGCTTGAAGGATTCCTTCATCTTCTTGCCGAGGCTCAGCAGACTGCGGGCCACCGGGCCGCCGGATTCCATGGCCTCCTGAAGCCCCTCGCGGGCCTCGCGGTAGTGGCCGTTGGCACGGATGTTCCCCAGATGCTTCATGAGGGCACCCACATTGCGCGAGATGGACATCTCGTTGTCGTTCAGGATGATGACGAGGGGCAGCTGCTCGTTGCCCATGTAGTTCAGAGCCTCGAAGGCCATGCCGCCCGACAGCGAGGCATCGCCGATGAGGGCCACCACCTTCTCGCCCGTGCCCTTGAGCTGGCGGGCCTTGGCCAGGCCCGTGGCGATGGAGAGCGAGTCGGAGGCGTGGCCGGAGAAGTGCACGTCGTAGGGGCTCTCCGTGGGCTTGGTGAAGCCGGAGATGCCCCCGTAGCAGCGCAGGGTCTTGAACGCCTCGCGGCGTCCCGTGAGCAGCTTATGGGCATAGGCCTGGTGGCCCACGTCGAAGACCACGCGGTCCCGGGGCATGGTCAGCAGGCTCTCTAGGGCCACGATGATGTCCACCGCGCCCAAAGACGAGGCCACATGGCCCCCGGTCACCGAGGTGGTGGCGACGATCTCCTGGCGGATCTCGGCGGCCAGGATGGCCAGCTCCTCGTTGGTGAGGACCTTGAGGTCGTCGGGGGAACTGATGGCATCGAGTATGCGCGGCACGTCCATGGCACTCTCCTCTATACGGCGGCGCTCTCGTCCGCGGCGATTTCGGAGGCGCTCTCGGCGGCCTCGGCGGCCTCGCCGTCGGCGGCATCGGCCCCATCCCCGTCGGAAGCGGCGGCCCCGTCGGCAACCTCGGCACCTTCAGCTCCGTCGCCCTCGGCAGCGAGGTGCGCCTCGATATCCTGCTCGGACAGATCGCAGGCGGACAGGCCCAGCTTCACGGCCTCCTCGTAGAGTTTGAGGGCGTCGTCGAGGGAGATGTCCTCGGCGGACACCTCGTCCACGATCTGGGTCAGGCGCTCGTGCACCTGGCCGAAGCCCGACGGCTGCGCGGCATCCATGGGGCTACACCCCCGCCTGCACGCAGGCCGCGGCGCCCGAGGCGCCCCGCACGGCATCGGCCATCAGGGCGTCGCCGGCAGCCATGGCGCCCTCGGCGGCCGGCTCGTCGCCGCACGCCGGCACGGCGCCGTCAACCCCGGGGGCCTCCTCGGCAACTGGCGCCTCCGCCGCGCCGTCGGCTGCGCAAGCGGCCTCGTCGCCCATGGAGCGGGCGATGCGGCCGAGCACGCCGTTGACGAAGCGAGGGGAATCGTCCTCGCCGCCGAAGCCCTTGGCCAGCTCCACGGCCTCGTTGATGGAGACCGAGACCGGCACGTCGTCGCAGTGGTACATCTCATAGGTGGCCAGGCGCAGGATGGAGCGGTCCACGATGGGCATGCGGGACAGCGTCCAGTTCTCGGACGCCCCCTCGAGTCGTTCGTCGATCTCGGCTTGGCAGCCCTCGACGCCGCGGATGAGCGCCAGGGCGTAATCGCTCAGGGAGCCCTCGCAGATGCGGCCGAATTCCGTGGCCGCCTCCTCCTCGGTGGCCGGGGCCTGCTCGGTGGCCACCAGGCAGAGCCCCTCGTCCAGCAGCTTGGAGGGGGACTCCCCCTTCAGCTCGCTCGTATAGAGGACCTGCACCGCGCAGGCGCGGTCGCGGGTCCTCTCGTGTTTTCTCAAAGCCATAGGAGCGCGCCGCCTAGGACTGGAACTGGATGCCGTCGATGTACACGTCCACGGCCGACACCTCGACGCCGGCCTGGGTGGCCAGCGACTCGGCAACGGCGGAGCGCAGGGCGGCCGCCAGCTCGGGCAGCACGTGCCCGTAGTACACCTCCACGTGCACGGCCACGTAGAGCTTGCCGTCCTCGGTCATCTTCGTCTCGATGCCGGAGGTAGAGGGCTTGCTCGCCAGCATGGAGCGGATGCCGCTCGTGGCGAAGTTGCCGAGCGAGGCCACGCCGTCCACCTCGCTGGCGGCCACGGAGATAATGGTCTCCATGACGCCCGGGGCGATCGACAGTCCCTCGACGTTCATTTCATTGGTCATAGCACATCTCCCATCTGGGTTTCGATGAAGTCCGTGGTGGCGTCGCCGGCCAGGAACACCTCGTTGTCCAGCACGCGCTGGTGGAACGGGATGGTGGTGGCGATGCCCTCGATGACGAACTCGTCCAGGGCACGGCGGGCGCGGGCCACGGCTTCTTCGCGATCCTGTCCATGTACGATAACCTTTGCGACGAGGGAATCGTAGTGCGGAGAGATTTTAGAACCAGTTCGTAAATAGGTTTCCACGCGCACGCCGGGACCCGCCGGGGGCTCGAAGCGCGTGACGGTGCCCGGGCAGGGGCGGAAGCCGTGGGCCGGGTCCTCGGCGTTGATGCGCAGCTCGATGGCGTGGCCGGCCGGGGTGAACGGCGCCCGGGGGGCGCAGCTCATGGGCTCGCCGGCGGCGATGCGCAGCTGCTCCTTGATGATGTCGGTGCCGGTGACCTCCTCGGTCACGGGGTGCTCCACCTGCACGCGGGTGTTCATCTCCATGAAGTAGAACTCGCCGCGCTCGTCGAGCAGAAACTCGATGGTGCCGGCGTTCTTGTAGTCCACGGCGCGGACGGCCTTCAGGGCCGCCACCCCCATGGCGCGCCGCAGCTCGTCGGTAAGTGCCGGCGAGGGGGCCTCTTCCAGGAGCTTCTGGTGGCGGCGCTGGATGGAGCAGTCGCGCTCGCACAAGGCCACGGCGTTGCCGTGGTCGTCGGCGAGCACCTGCACCTCCACGTGGCGGGGGCGCAGCACGAGCTTCTCCAGGTACACGCCGTCGTTGCCGAAGGCGGCGCCGGCCTCGGTGCGGGCGGCCTTGTACTGGGCTGCCAGGTCAGCCGGGTCGTGCACCTCGCGCATGCCCTTGCCGCCACCGCCGGCCGTGGCCTTGATGAGCACCGGATAGCCCACCTGCTCGGCGAAGGCGGCGGCCTCCTCCACGGTATCCAGGCAGCCGTCGGAACCGGGCACCGTGGGCACGCCGCAGCCCTTCATGGTCTCCCGGGCGCTGGACTTGTCGCCCATGCGCTCGATGCACTCGGCGGCCGGGCCGATGAACACGATGTCGTTGTCGGCGCAGGCGCGGGCGAAGTCGGCGTTCTCGGCCAAAAAGCCGTAGCCGGGGTGAATGGCCTCGGCGCCGGTGTTCTTGGCCGCCGCGATGATGGAGGCCATGACCAGGTAGCTCTTGGCCGACTGGGCAGGGCCGATGCACACGGCCTCGTCGGCGTACTGCACCGGGTAGGTGTTCGCGTCCTCGGTGGAGTACACGGCCACGGTCTTCACGCCCAGCTCGCGGGCGGCGCGCATGATGCGCAGGGCCACTTCGCCGCGGTTCGCGACGAGAATTTTCTCGAACATGGCAGGGTCTCCTACACGCCCGGGGTGGGATCGTGGGGCTCCACGTAGAAGAGCACGGTACCGTACTCCACGGGCGTGGCGTCGGACAGGCAGACCTCGCGCACGGTGCCCATCTCCTCGGCCGCGATCTCGTTCATGAGCTTCATGGCCTCCACGATGCACAACGTCTCGCCGGCGGCCACCTCGTCGCCCACCTTCACGAAGGGCGGCTCACCGGGGGCCGGGGCCTCGTAGTAGGTGCCCACCATGGGGGCGACGACCGGCTTCCAGGTGGCCGGACGCGTGGGGGCCTCCTCGGCCGGCGCGGCGGCCGCGGGGGCAGCCGGGGCCGCCTGGGCCACGGGAGCAGCCGGCGCGGGGGCCGCTACGGGCGCGCCCTGGCCGGGCATGCGCACGGCGATGCGGACGCCCTCCTCCTCGACGACGATCTCGCCGACGCCGCTCTCCTCGGCAACGCGAACCAGCTCGCGAATCTGATTGATGTCCACGTAATCATCCTCCTTGGTGCCGCTGGATTCCTGCTCCAGCATGAAGTCGACCTTCTCGGATACTCGGTGCTTGGAAAGGTAGGTGCGGGCCTCGTTGGGGAACAGGGCGTACATGAGCACGTCCTCCTCGCTGTGGGCCAAATCCCCGATCTCGTTGGCCACCTCGTCGTAGGTGGTGGTCACGAGCGTGCCGGGGGCGACGGCCGGATCCAGGATCTCGGTATCGCCGGCCACCTTCGCCACGATCTCCTTGTCCATATGGCCCGGGGCCTTACCGTAGTAGCCGCAGACGTAGTCCTTCATCTCCTTGGAGATGACGCTCCAGCGCTTGCCGGTGAGCACGTTGAACACGGCCTGGGTGCCCACGATCTGGGACATGGGGGTCACGAGCGGCGGATAGCCCACCTCGGCGCGGACCTTCGGAATCTCCGCCATGACCTCGGGCAGGCGGTCGACGGCCTTCTGCACCTCCAGCTGGCTGATGAGGTTGCTCATCATGCCGCCGGGCACCTGATGGGAGTACACCTGCATGTGGATGAGCGAGGACACGCCGCGCTTATAGTGGCCGCGCTTGCGCATCTCCTCCCAGTACTCGGAGATCTCGAACAACAGGTCGAGGTCCAGGTCGGTGTCGTAGCGGCTCTCCTTGAGGGCGGCCACAATCATCTCCACGGCCGGGTGCGAGTTGCCGAAGGCGAGCGGCGCATGGGCGGTGTCGGCCACGGCCACGCCGGCCTCGGCGGCCTTCAGGATGTTGGCCGGGGCCATGCCGCCGACGTAGTGGCAGTGGATGTGCACCGGCAGGCCGATTTCCTCGTTGAAGGCCTTCACCATGCGCTCGGCGCGGTAGGGGGTGAGCATGCCGGCCATGTCCTTGATGGCGATGGTGTCGGCGCCCAGGTCCTTCAGCTGCTGGCCGTACTCGAGGAACGAGTCCAGCGTGTGCACCGGCGAGATGGTGTAGGAGATGGCGCCCTCGAACAGGCCGCCGTGCTCCTTGATGGCCTCGGCGTTGTCCACCACGTTGCGGATGTCGTTCAGCGCGTCGAACACGCGGAAGACCTCGATGCCGTTGCGATGGGCGGCGCCGATGAAGCGATTGACGATCTCGCGCGAGTAATGCTTGTAGCCCACCAGGTTCTGGCCGCGCGACAGCATAGCGAGGGGGGTGTTGGGCGTCTTGTCCTTGATGGCGCGCAGGCGCTCCCAAGGGTTCTCGTCCAGAAAGCGCAGGCAGGAATCGAACGTCGCCCCGCCCCACGCCTCGATGGCCCAATAGCCGACGCGGTCCATCTTCGGCAGGATCGGCAACATGTCGCCGATCTGCATGCGGGTGGCCCACAGGCTCTGCTGACCGTCGCGGATGGTCGTATCCATGATCTGAAGCCGTGGCATGAACTCACACCTCCTTATAGTTAGTCAAAGATCAAGGGCTGAATTATAAGGGAAGCCTACCACGGTCCTGAGGGGCAGCGCCTGATTTGCCGACAAGAAACATCAACGAAGCGGCGGGAGGGGCCCCACGACGACCGCATGGAACAGCGCGTCATCGCTGCGCGCCCTCCCCCATGGCGGCTCTTCCCCAGCAAGGGGCAGGGCGGCGGCCTTCGAGGGCTAGCGCTCCACGAGATCGAGCAGCTCTTGGTGGGAGTGGATGCCGAGCTTCGCGTAGACGTGCTTCACGTGGGCCTTCACGGTGTTGCGCGACACCACGAGCGCCTCCTCGATATAGGCGCGGTCGCGGCCGCGGGCGAGCATGGCGAACACTTCGGCCTCGCGCGGCGTGAGGGAGAACTCCTCGGCGATGGTCGCGCAGCGGGCGGCAAAGGCCTCCTCGGCCGTCCGGGCCGCGGGCATCGGGGTCGTCGCCGGTCCGGTCCCGACTCCATCTCCCGAGGCCGCCGACGCTCCCACGGGCACCGGATCGATGCCGTCGATGACCCCGGCGAAGGTGAAGCGCTTCAGGCCGATGGTCACGTAGGCGGCGAAAACCAGCAGCAGCACGGCGGGGATGGCCACTCCCAAGACCGGAGTGCTCGCTGCGGCGCCATTGACCAGCATGCCGGCAGCGGCGCCCGAGAGCGAGCCCAGAGACGAGATACCGTTGCCCCAGGCCACCGTTGTAATGGCGCCCAAGGGGTTGCGGGCGGCGATGGTGATGAGCGCCATCTGGGCAGCCATGACGAACAGCCCGTTGCCCGCGTTCAGAAGCGCTACGTCGGCCGCCCTCCCATCGACGACGAGCAGAGGTTGGGCAGCCAGAAGGAATCCGGCCATCACCACAAGAGCCGACAGCTGCACCAGGCCATCGGCGGGAAAACGCCGCCGCGAGAAGACGACATAGAGTGCTACGGCTGCCGCCGGAGTCGTTGCCGGTGAGGTACAGGCCCTCGATGGGGTCGCCATCCTCGTTGCACGGGTGCATGTTCGTGTCGATGGTCACGCCGTCGAGCGTCGCCAGGAACCACGCGCCGGTGCGCACGCCGTAGAAGGGCGGCGTATCGATGGCCATAAGGCGGTGCTTCTCCTTGTAGTAGTCGGTGTCCTCGCCTGCCGCAGCCATCTCGTTGTAGTGCTTCCACGAGGCCACAGTGGTCTCCACGGGCAGGTTCAGCTTCTCGGCCAGCTCCTCCATGGTGTCGGCCTTTTGCACGTAGCCGTCCTCGATGAGCTTCTCGATCATGCCGTCCACCACGGCCATGGGGATGTTGTTCTTCGCCCCGTTGGGGAAGGGGAACAGGCGGCAGCAGCCCACCTCGTCCATGGCCTCGGCCTGCGCGGCGTGGTTCGCGTCCCAGATGTCCACGTAGGTCTGGTGCGGCTGCATGATGGTGGAGTGCAGCATGTAGTCGTAGGGGCCGCTCTCGTTGCAGAAGCGCTCGCCCTTCAAGCTCAGCTTCAGGAAGGGCTGCTCGCCGAACCAGAACCAGCGGCCGAGCACGCCGTCGCCGGCGTACTGGTCGGGGCGCACGCAGGCGCGGTTGAAGGTGCAGGCGGCGCCGAGCGGATCCATGGTGGCGCCGAGCCACAGGGCCGCCTTGATGCCGGAGCCGGTGGGGTTGCCGCCGCTTCCGGGGGCCGCGATGCGAATCTTCTGATTCCAGGCCTGACGGTCCTCCATCATCTCCAGGTTGTTGCCGTAGCCGCCGGTGGAGAGAATGACGCCGCGACTCGCGTTAATGCGCACGTAGCGGCGATCGCCTTGCACATCGCGGGCGATGACGCCGGTCACGCGGCCGGCCTCGTCGGTCTCGCACTTGACGAACTCGGTGTACCAGCGGGTCTCGGCGCCCTGCTCGGCGGCATAGGCCAAGATGGACTCGGCGAAGCCCCACTCCTCGTCCTCGGCCACCGCACTGGTCTTCTGGGGGCTGTGGCCCGTGGCGAAGGCCTTGTCGCGGCCCGGGTCGGAGGTGTCGCCCACGCCGCCCTCGAACTCCATGACCATCTTTCCGTCGCGCTGGATGATGTCGGTGAGCCAATCTACCATGGCGCCGGACTCATCGGCCCACAGCTTCACGAGGTCGTAGCTCACAAATCCGTTGGCGTAGCGGACGATATCCTCGACGGCCTCTTTCTTCTCGATGCGGAACTCGGGGAACTCGTCGAAGGAGGCCTGCTGCAGACGCGAGTCGATGGCACCGATGTCCTCGCGGACGTTGTGGGGCTCTCCCTGGCGGTCAATGCCGAGCACGCGCGCGCCGTTTTCCGCTGCCGATATCATGGCCGGGATGCCGCCGGTGCCCATACCCACGACGAGCACCTCGGTATCAATGGTCTCGGCGATCTCGGACTCTTCGATGACGGGCGGCGCGCCCAGCCAGGAGGGGCCGCCGAAGTCTCCGGCACTCGGGTTGGCCGGTGCTTCGGCCGCGTACCCATGGCCGCATCCGGACAGCGCCGCGGCGGACAGGCCGCCCAAGGCCGCCAGGCCCGCGCCTTTGAAGAAGCTGCGGCGGGAAACGTTACTGGACATTGGGGGCCTCCCATCCTTCGGGCAGCGTCAGGTCGTGGCACTCGTTGCACACGAGCACCTGGCTCTCGTGAATCTTATGGCAGTCGCCGCATTCCAGGGCCATGTCCTGATGGCTCGCATGGGGGTTGTACTTCTCGTCGTTGCCGGCAAATCCCCACAGGTTCGCGGTGATCTCGTCGAAGCTCATGCCGGCCGCGTGGTGGCACTCGGGCCGCGCGCAGAACTCCTCGTCAGCGAACTGCTTGCCGGTAGCCAGCATAGTGCCGTCTTCGGTCATGGGATAGTTGTCGGATACCCAGGCCATCGCCTCAGACACCTGGGTCGTCAGCTCCGCGGTGTGGCAGGCCAGGCAGTTCTCGCCGGCCTCGGCGTGGGCCGTCACGCCGTAGCGCGAATCACCCGAGTCGTAGGTTTCCACATAGTAGTCCATAGGACTGTGACAGATGGCGTTGCAGAAACTCGGCTGCTCGTGCCACACCCAGAACCCCGCACCGGCCACTACGATGACGGCCGCCACCACGCCGGCGGCGATCCACCCGCGCCGGGAGCGCTTCTTGGGAGCGGGCGCGGCCCCATGCCCCGACGGGCCGGGCACCCCCTTTTCCTCGTCGATGCTCATGCTCGCTTCCTCCCTTCCTTGTTTTGATAGAAACGGCAGACCCAGTGTGCGCCCAACGGAGGCGAAAAGCCATTACCCCAGCGGGGTAAACTTCGCGTTTAGCCTGGTGACGAAGGAACTCCCCCTGCAACGAATCACCCGAAACACTCCGCTTCCCCGATTGTTTCCAAATCGCCCTCCGACCCCGCGCCCTCCTCGCCCACCAGATGCAGCGCCGCTGAAGGCGGCAAGAGTTCCCAGCGGCCACTTTCGCGGCCCGCTGTCAACGGAAGAAGCCGTAGCTTAATTATGAACAATTACTCGCCATTTGGAGGATTGCCGGGCGAGCGCGAGCACCCGCCATTAGAATACGGGGAAAACGACTTCGATTCGGGAGGCACCATGGCCATTCGCATCATCGTGGACTCGTCGGCAGACATGGAAGAGGACTACGCCGCCGCCCATGGCATCACCATCATCCCCATGACCATCACCTTCGGCACCGAGGAGTTCGCCGAGGGCGTCGACATCAGCCGCACCGAGTTCTTCGAGCGCCTCATCGAGAGCGACGAGCTGCCGCGCACGAGCCAGATTCCCCCCATGG
>NZ_JBQIIT010000063.1:0-2900 GCF_056795635.1 Adlercreutzia sp.
TGGGTCTCATCGGCCACCTCGAAAAACGTGGACGCATGGTTGATGCGCGTGGTGGGACGCACGATGACCGGCGTGTGGTAGCGCTCCGACAAGTCGAAGGCCGCGCCCATCATGGCAAAGCCCTGCTCAGGGGTGGCCGGGTCGAGCACGGGCACCTTCGCGAAGGCCCCGAAGCGACGCGTGTCCTGCTCGGTCTGGGAGGAAATGGGACCCGGATCGTCAGCCACGAACAGCACGCAGCCGCCGCCCACCCCCACGTAGTTCAGGGACATGAGGGCGTCTGAGGCCACGTTCAGCCCCACCTGCTTGCAGGTGAACAGCACCCGGGCCCCGCAGTAAGACGCGCCCGCGAGCATTTCCAGGGCCGCCTTCTCGTTGGTAGACCATTCCACATGCACGTCCCGGGCCGTGCCGGCCCCATGCAGCTTCGCCACGGTTTCCACCAGTTCGGACGACGGCGTGCCGGGATAACCCGCCACCACGTTCACCCCGGCCTCTAGGGCCGCGTGGGCAAATGCCTCGTTGCCCATCAGAAGTTTCTTCGCCATAACCGCTCTCATTCCCTCGGGTCTTATCCCCAGTATATCAGGGGCCACAGGGGAGCGGCCGATGAAGACCCTCGGGAGAGGCGAGAGCGGCCCCGAGGGTCCGTGCAAACCGAATGCGCAGGCAGCACCTCGCACGGGGAGAGGACCGCTTGAACCTCGGGCAGCCCCGTATGGCCTCAGGCGGCTCCGTCGGCCACGAGATCGAGCAGCCAGGCGTACAGGGCGAGAAAGGCGTTGTCGCTGTGCTGCGTGATGGCCCGGGCAACGCCCCGGGCGAGCTCGCCGAAGTGGTGGGTGCAGAAATCAAGGCGCAAGCGCTCCCATTCCCGGGCGCTGCCGGCATCTCCCCCTTCGAAAGCGCGGGCCTCGAGAGAGGTCACATAGGAGAGAAAATCCAGTTCGCTCACGAGGGCGTCGAAGGGGTCGTGATTGCCGGGACGGTTCTTCAGGCCCAGCTTGCGGTACTCCAGGCCGACCGCCGCCCGCTCGCCATGGGCCCGGGAGAACTCCGTGCGCCCCTGGACCACCCAGCGGGAGCCGACAAGGGATACCAGACGGGGATAGCTGTAGAACAGGCGCGTGAACTCGGCCCGCAGATCGCGGGCGCGGGTCGTCGGGCTGGCGGCGGCCCAGGTCTCAAAGCGCGTGGCCAGGTCGACGGGCAGCCCCTCGCCCAGCCCCAGCCCCGCAAGCAGCCCGCGCACCCGATCGAGCAGCTCCAGGGAGGTATGCTCTTCGGCCTGGCGATGCTCGGGGTAGGAGAACAGGCGCGCGAGCAGCGCATAAAGAGCCGCCAGAGCCGAGGGGCGGCTCGCCGCGCCAAGGCGAACGGGAGCCAAGGCCGGGGCCTCTTCACCGCCGTCGAACACGTAGTCCAGCAAGCTCATCAGCTCGTCGAAGGCCTCGGCTCGGCGCGCATCGCAGGCCCAGGGAGAGACCACGGCATCCCGCACGCGCTCCACCGCCTCGTGGGAGAGCACCCCGGACAGGCGCTGGGCCCCCGCCGGCTCCAAGCGCACCCCGTCGCAGGAGGAGTCGAACGCTACCAGGCCCTTCTCCACCAGCCTCTCAACTTGCAGCCGCATAGCCGGCAGCGATGCGTCCAGGGCCGCCGCCAGGGAGGCGACGCTTACCGCAGCACCGAGGCCGTGAACGTGCCCCAGCACCATGATCTGGCCCGAGGGCACGCCGCGCTGGGCCCCGGCCTGGGCCACCGCCGCGCCCCAGGACGCCAGGGCACCCAGGGCGGGCGCCGGCAGCAGGAAGGCATCCCCCTCGGCTCCCGGCTCCCCGAAGCACCGGTGGAGCAGGGTCACCAACCGATCGAAGCCCGCCTCGGTGAGAAGGCGGCTCCGACCGATGAGCGCAATGGCCAGGCCCTCGTCGAGAAGCGCCGCGGCATCGGCCCCTTTGGCCGTAACGCGGAACGCGAAGGTGCGCCGATCCCGAGGGCTGCGCTCCCAGAAAATCTGCTCGCGATCCGCAAGCACCGCCGTGGCCTTATCGAGCTGCTCCCGACTCACCCGCAGAAGGGCCGCGGCCTCAGCGGCCACCACACCTTCGGGGCGCTGGGCGGCCAGGGCCAGACACGCCCCTTCCAGCAGCGTCACATCGCCCAAGGTCAGACTGGTTCGCGCCAGAAATCGATAGAGACGCTGAACGAGGAGGAAACGCTCCGCGGACGGCATCATGGGCAAGCCGCCCCCTCATCGGACGAGGAAGGGAGCTCACCCGCCGGGGCCCATGATACCGCCCCCGCTTCCAAGGCGCACGGGCGGCACAAACCATCAACCTGGGAGCGAGCCGGGGCCAGATCGCCGCAACGGCGGCAGGGAGCCGTGGGCTGGCGATAGGCCTCCCGCGCCTCGAAGGGGCTGGCCGCTGCCCGAGCGCCGCGCCGAATGGCCCGCTGGGCGCAGGAGCGCAGACACAGCTCGCATTCGGAGCACAGCCCCGCGTTGAAGCGGTACACGAGCGCACCGTCTTCCGCGGTCAGCTGAATGGCCCCGGTGGGGCACATCTGGGCGCAGGTGCCGCATCCGGCGCAGCGCCGATCATCTACCTGCTGCACGGGCCACTGGTAAGTGCCCCCATCGGTGCGAGCTGCCTCGTCCCGCCAGTACCGCTCAAGGTGCAGCCGCCATCCGATGGCGTGGCGCTTCACCGAACGGGAGGGAGAACCGACGCCCTCGGACCCGTCGACCGTCTCGTTCTTCGCGGCCATTACCCGGCGAAACAGCGCCCGAGCCGAAGAGCGGAAGCCGGAAGTGCCGCGTTCCCCATCCCTTGACACGCCAGCCTCGGCCCCCGCATCGCGCTCGGCACCTGTCGCCGGAACCGCAAATCGCGGCG
>NZ_JBQIIT010000010.1:0-89441 GCF_056795635.1 Adlercreutzia sp.
CCGAAGAAGGCCAAGACCATCCGCGGCATCAAGCGCATCTCCAAGCCCGGCCTGCGTATCTACGCCGGCAAGGACGAGCTGCCCCGCGTGCTCGGCGGTCTCGGCTGCGCCATTATTTCGACGTCCCGCGGCGTGATGACCGACCGCGATGCCCGCAAAGAGGGCATCGGCGGCGAGGTTATCGCCTATCTGTGGTAGGAAAGGAAGGGATTGACCTATGTCTCGTATCGGTAAGATGCCCATTCCCGTTCCTGCCGGCGTCGATGTGACCATCGATGGCCAGACGGTGACGGTGAAGGGCCCCAAGGGTGAACTGACCCGCACGTTCCTTCCGTCCATGATCGTTGTCCGCGAGGGCGATGAGCTCATCGTGACCCGCCCCGACGACACCCGTGAGTCCAAGAGCGCTCACGGCCTGACCCGCACGCTGCTCGCCAACATGGTGGAGGGCGTGTCCGCCGGCTTCTCCAAGAAGCTGCAGCTCGTCGGCGTCGGCTACCGTGCCGCTCTCAAGGGCAAGGACCTTGAGATGCAGCTCGGCTACTCCCACCCGGTGCTGGTGGAGGCCCCCGAGGGCATCACCTTCGAGGTTCCCTCTCAGACCGAGATCGTGGTCTCCGGCCCGAGCAAGGAGCAGGTCGGCCAGGTTGCCGCGAACATCCGCAAGTGGCGCAAGCCGGAGCCCTACAAGGGCAAGGGCATTCGCTACGAGGGCGAGCATGTCCGCCGCAAGGCTGGCAAGGCCGGCAAAGACTAAGCCTACTCGGTAGCTGATTGAAGGGATTAACCTATGAATAAGCAACAGAAGAAGCAGGCCGGTCTCGCCCGTCGCCATCGTCGCGTCCGCGGTAAGATCTCCGGCACTGCAGCTCGTCCGCGCCTCTGCGTGACGCGCAGCAACAGCAACATCTACGCCCAGGTCATCGATGACGTGGCCCATGTCACCATCTGCGGCGTGTCCACCCTCGGCCCCGACTTCAAGGCCACCGGCAAGTCCGGCGCCACCGTCGAGGGCGCAGCCGAGCTCGGCGCCATCGTCGGCAAGCTGGCCCAGGAGAAGGGCGTGACGGAAGTTGTGTTCGACCGTGGCGGCAACCTGTATCACGGGCGCATCAAGGCTCTGGCCGACGCTGCCCGCGAAGCCGGATTGAAATTCTAGAAGGGGTTTGGCATATGGCTCGTAACAACAACCGTCAGCAGGAGAGCACTACTCCCGAGCTGCAGGAGCGCGTCGTTTTCATCAACCGCGTGTCCAAGGTCGTCAAGGGCGGCCGCCGCTTCGGCCTGACCGCGCTCGTGGTCGTGGGCGACGGCAACGGCCGCGTGGGCGTGGGCATGGGCAAGTCCCAGGAAGTGCCCACCGCCATCAAGAAGGGCGTCGAGGACGCGAAGAAGAACATGTTCACGGTGCCCGTCACCGCCGAGGGTTCCGTGCCCCATGAGATCATGGGCGAGTACGGCGCCGGCCGTGTGCTCATCAAGCCGGCCGTTCCCGGTACCGGTGTGCTGGCCGGCGGCCCGGTCCGTGCCATCATGGAGCTCGCGGGCGTGCAGAACGTCATCACCAAGTCGCTCGGCACCAACAACGCCATGAACATCGTGAAGGCCGCTGCCGAGGGTCTCAAGAACATGGAGAGCCCGGCCGAGGTTGCCGCTCGCCGCGGTATCTCCGTGGCCGAGATGTTCGGCGGGAAGGAGAACTAATGGCTGAGACGAAGAAGACCCTGCGTCTGACCCAGGTCAAGAGCCCCATCGGCCGCAAGCCGAATCAGGGCCGCACCCTGCGCGCCCTGGGCCTGCACCGCATCGGCGACACCGTCGACCAGGTCGACAACGAGAGCGTGCGCGGCATGATCTTCACCGTGAAGCACCTCATCACCGTCGAGGAGATCTAAATCTTCTCGCACCCCATTTGATGGTTTCCGGCGCACTCGAAAACGGGTGCGCCGTTGCCATGATAGAAGGAAGTTTGCTGGCGGCGAGCTGCCAGCACTGATCGGGATTAAGGAAATACCTGGTCGGAAAGCGAAACAAAGGAGAAAGAACAATATGGAACTCAAGGATCTGAAGCCGGCTGCTGGCTCCACCAAGAATCGCAAGCGCGTGGGTCGCGGTCCCGCTTCCGGCACCGGCAAGACCGCCGGTCGCGGCATGAACGGCCAGAAGTCCCGCGCTGGCGGCGGCAAGGGCGCCGGCTTCGAGGGCGGCCAGACCCCGCTGGCCCGTCGTCTGCCGAAGCTGCCCGGCTTCCGCAACTTCAACCGTGTTGAGTACCTGCCCGTCAACGTGAGCCGCCTAGACGCCAAGTTCGAGGCCGGCGACGTGGTGGACGGCGACTCCCTGAAGGCCAAGGGCATCATCAAGCACGCCGACGCCCTCGTGAAGGTGCTCGGCGACGGCGAGATTACCAAGCCCCTCACCGTGCGCGTGGATAAGGTGTCCGCTACCGCCAAGGCGAAGATCGAGGCGGCCGGAGGAAAGGTCGAAGAGCCTTGCTAAGGTCAATTCTTGACGCATTCAAGGTTCCGGAGCTGCGCAAGAAGATCCTCTTCACGCTGGCGATTCTCGCGCTCTACCGCTTCGGGGCCTATGTGCCGGTCCCGGGCATTCCCTTTCATGAGTTTGCCACGGCCTTCCAGGACACCGGCGTGGCTATGACTATGCTGGACCTGTTCACCGGCGGCGCGCTGTCGAACTTCTCGGTGTTTTCCCTGGGCATCATGCCCTACATCACCGCATCCATCATCATGCAGCTGATGCAGGGCGTCATTCCCGCCGTGGGCCGCTGGGCCCGCGAGGGCGACACCGGGCGCCGTAAGATCACCCAGGTCACCCGCTATCTCACGCTGGGCCTGGGCCTCATCAACGCGGTCGGCTACTTGCTGCTGTTCAAGTCGCCGGCCTACGGCGTGCAGTTCTCCACCGAGGTGCCCGAGCTGCTCACGGATGCCATTATCGTGTTCACCCTCGTGGCCGGCACGGCGTTCATCATGTGGATGGGCGAGCTGATCACGCAGCGCGGCATCGGCAACGGCATGTCGCTCATCATCTTCGTGAGCATCGTGTCGCGGGTGCCCTCCGCCATCTTCTCGTCGGTGAACCTCACGAGCGACTTGGGCACGGGCATCGCCCTCACCCTGGTCATCCTGGCCGTGGTGCTGGTGTGCATCCCGCTCATCATCTTCGTTGAGCGCGCCCAGCGCCGCATCCCGGTGAACTACGCCAAGCGCGTGCAGGGTCGCAAGATGATGGGCGGTCAGTCCACCTACATTCCGCTGAAGGTGAACGCGGCCGGCGTTATCCCGATCATCTTCGCGAGCTGTCTCATCTACTTCCCGGCCCAGCTGGCGGCCATCTTCAACGTGGGTTGGCTGACGGAGTTCGCGAACTGGTGCTCCACCGGTTGGCTGAACTGGGTGCTCACAGTGCTGCTCATCGTGTTCTTCGCGTATTTCTACACCTCCATGGTGTTCAATCCCGAGGAGACCGCTGACAACATCCGCAAGCAGGGCGGCTTCATTCCCGGCGTGCGTCCCGGCACGGCCACGGTGCAGTACATCAAGAACGTCATCAATCGCGTGACGCTGCCCGGTGGCATCTTCATCGCGGCCATCGCCGTGGTGCCCACCATCATCTTCTTCTTCACGAACAACCAGCTCATCCAGGCGTTCGGCGGCACGTCCATCCTCATCATGATCGGCGTGGCCCTGGACACCATGAGCAAGATCGAGAGTCAGCTGAAGATGTACAACTACGAAGGCTTCTTCAAGTAAGAAGATTCGCAGGTAGAAACGAAAGGATGTTTTCCATGAACATCGTGCTTCTTGGGGCTCCCGGTGCTGGCAAGGGCACCCAGGCAGCCAAGCTGGTAGCGGAGTTCGAGCTGCCCCACATCTCCACCGGCGACATGCTGCGCGCGGCGGTGAAGGCGGGCACGCCGCTCGGCCAGAAGGCCAAGTCCTATATGGACGCCGGCGATCTGGTGCCCGATGACGTCATCATCGGCCTGGTGACCGAGCGCCTCCAGGACGGCGACACCGCCAACGGCTTCATCCTCGACGGCTTCCCGCGCACCTCGGCCCAGGCCGTGGCGCTGGACGCCGAGCTCTCCAAGCTGGGCCGTCCCCTGGATGCCGCCCTGCTCATCGACGTTGACCCCGAGGTCATCGTCGGTCGCCTCACCTCCCGTCGCATGTGCCGCGACTGCGGCTACATCGGCAGCGCCGCCGATGGCGACACCTGCCCGAAGTGCGGCGGCGAGATGTACCAGCGCGACGACGACAACGAGGCTACCGTGCGCAACCGCCTGGATGTGTACGAGACCGCCACGAGCCCGCTCATCGACTACTACCGCGGCTGCGAGCTGCTCGTCACCATCGACGGCGACCGCGACCCGGAGGTCGTTTACGCGGACGTGAAGGAAGCGCTCGCCTAGGTTGCGGCCTCGCCGGCGTTTATCGTCCCGTGAGGTAAGGCGTTTAACCTCTGAAACCCGCATCCCGCGAAGGGGTGCGGGTTTTCTCTATATAATAGGCCCATGCCTACTGTGCGCGAGAACATAGCCTACACCTTCGAGCATTTCATGCTCATCTACCGCGGCACCCTGCTGCGGGTGGCCCGAGCCGTGGCGTTCATCGTGCTGTTGGCCGCGGCCTGCGAGGTGTTCGTCTTCAATATGAACTACTTCGCCAGCGCCGGCTACCAGACCATCAACCTCACCGATCGCCTGGCCCTGGCCCAGAACGAGGACGGCACCTACAGCCTCACGGACGTGGACCACGTCATGGAGTTCTCGAACCTCAACACCGAGGTGCACAACATCAAGCTGGACTTCGCCGCGAACCAGCCGGCCCAGCTGGTCTCGGTGAAGATCCAGTTCACCGACGGGGCCCACCAGACCTACTTCGACTCCACCGAGTACACCGTGGGGGTGCCCCTGGCCGACATATCCACCAAGGTGGAGCAGAGCAAGTTCGTGAACCTCCAGACCGCCGGTCGCGTGGACAATCTGCGCATCGAGATCGCGGGGGAGGAGCTGGGGGCCGAGGTGTCCTACCCCATCCTGCTCGACGGGGTGTACCTGAACGCCCATCGCCCCTTTGTCTTCAACGGCTGGCGCTTCGCGGCCGTGCTCATGGTCATGCTCGTGGGCTACGGCTTCCGGCCGAAATCGGCCATCTACCGCATCCGCATCGTGGAGAACCCCCGCAAATCCAAGGCGGGCATCATCTTCGCGGTGCTGGTGGAAGTGGCGCTGCTGACCGGGTTTCTGTTCTACGGCTCGAACCTGGTGGGCGTGGCCACCTCAAGCTACAACTACGGTTCCTGGGACGGCGCGTCGGTGGTGAACACCTTCGAGGTGGGCGGCGACAACGCCCAGCAGTACGCCGAGCTGGCCCGGGCCATGGCCGAGGGCCGGCTGTATCTGGACGAGGAGCCGCCCCAGTGGCTCCAGGCTATGGAAGATCCCTACGACAAGGGCGCCCGGGATGAGGCCCAGAAGGCCACCGGCGAGCCCTATCTGTTCGATGTGGCCTACTACGAGGGCCACTACTACGTGTACTTCGGCGTCGTGCCAGTGCTGCTGTTCTACCTGCCTTTCTACCTGCTCACGGGGGCGAATTTCCCCACGGCCATCGGTGTGCTCGTCATGGCCATTGCCTTCGTGCTGGGGGCCACGGCCCTGCTCGACCGCTTCGCCCGTTACCACTTCCGCTCCGTTTCCCTCGGCGTGTACCTGCTGTTGCAGATACCGCTCGTGGCCTGTAGCGGCATCCTGTACCTGGTGAAGTTCCCCACCTTCTACTCGCTGCCCATCATGTGCGGGCTCGCCTTCTCGGTGTGGGGCCTGTACTGCTGGAACCGGGGGAGCATGGGGCGCCACCGCGGTGTGTGGCTGTTCGCCGGATCGCTGTGCATGGCCCTCGTGGCCGGGTGCCGCCCGCAGCTGCTGGTGCTGTCGTTTCTGGCCTTCCCGCTGTTCTGGCGCACCTACATTACCGAGGGGCGGCTGCGCACCCGAGCGGGCGTGGGGGAGTTCGCCTGCCTGGTGGCGCCCTACCTGCTGGTGGCCGCCGGCATCATGGGCTACAACTACGCGCGGTTCGGCTCGCTGACCGATTTCGGAGCCAACTACAACCTCACGGTGAACGACATGACCAAGCGCGGCATGAACCTGGGGCGCCTGGCTCCGGCCTTCTTCACCTACTTCCTGCAGCCGCCTTCCATGGTGGGGGTGTTCCCCTTCCTCCAGCCGGCTCCCTTCGACACCACCTACATGGGCCAGACCATCAAGGAGGTCACCTTCGGCGGTATCTTCGCCTGCCTGCCGCTTTTGTGGGTGCTCGCATTCTCGAAGCGCATTCTGGGCATGCGGGTACGGCAGCGCTCGACGCGCACTATCATGGGCGTGATCGTGGTGCTGTTGGCCTCCGGTGTGGTCGTGGCTTTGGCCGATGCGGAGCTGGCGGGCATCCTCCAGCGCTATTATGCCGATTTCAGCTTCATGTTCCTGGCGGCCTCGGTGCTGCTGTGCTTCGTCGTGAACGAGCAGCTCTCCCACGCGCGGACCGGCTACGATCTCATGCTGAAAGTGCTTCTGGTCCTGGCGGCGGCGAGCGTCACCTACAGCCTGCTGCTGTGCCTCGTGCCCGAGACCGGCTGGTACTCGGACGTGTACCCCTGGGCCTATCAGGATCTGCTCCAGACCGTGCTGTTCTGGAAGTAGGGCGCGCCGGGGCGCGGGAATGGCGCGGCCGGAGGGGGCGCCCAACCGGGGCGCACCGAGTCGCCCTGGGCTAGAGGGGGTGCTCCGGTTTGCCCCAGTGGCTTTCGCCCGGCTCTCTGGTCTGCTTGAGCAGCCTGCACCTGGTGAGAATGCCGGATACCACCTCTATATCGGCTGTGCTTCCTTCATGGGGGTCGTGTCGAGGAACAGCAGCCCCGTGGCCCCGATGGGGTCGTAGCCGTCCAGCTGGCCGTCGTAGTAGGCCGTGGCCGTCTCGCGGTGGAACAGGGGGTAGAGCGGCGCCTCGGCCGCGATGATATCGAAGCACTGGTTCCACAGATCCTGCTGGGCGGCCTCATCGATGCTGGCCCGCGCCTCGGCCATGAGCTCGGACAACTCGGCGAACTGGGGCGTGGCGGCCCAGCAGGTGCGGGCCCGCGTCCAGGTATTGTCGCCGTACCACCAGCTCATGATGAGATCGGGGTCGTTGCCGAGGCAGGACGGGTCGCCGGGGGAGAGCGCCACATCGAAGGGAAGCAGCGTGGCGGCCTCTGGTGGCGTGGAGATGTCCGCGAACAGCGCTGCGGCATCCAGCGGCACTAGCTCAGCGGTCACGCCCACGGCCTTCCAGTCCGCGATGATCATCGGTGCCAGCGCGCTCACCCAGTTGTCGTTCACGCGCAGGGTGAGGGCGAGCTCTTCTGCGCCCGCCTCTGCCAGAAGCTTGCGGGCCTTCTCCGGGTCGTAGCTGTACACCGTGGAGGCGCGGTGGTAGCCGCGGAAGTAGTCGGGCAGAAGCGAGGTGGCCGGACGGGCGTGGCCGGCCATGACCTGGCCGATCATAGAGTCCACGTCCAGGGCGTACAGGAGTGCCTGGCGCACGCGGGTATCGTCGAAGGGCGGCCGGGCGCAGTTGAACATGAGGAAGGGCAGGTTGCAGCCGGGCACGTAGTCCACCGATGCTCCCGCCTCGGCGATGGCATCGGTGAGCACCTCGGGCGCCGCCTCCATGGCCAGCACGCGCTTCTCGGTGAGGGCACGGGTGCGCTCTTCGTCATCGAGGATGACCGACCAGGCCATGCGGTTGCAGGTGGCGGGATAGGGGCCCTCGTAGCGGCGGTTGGGGGTGAAGGTGATGGTACCGCCGTCGGTGGCGTCCACCGTATCATAGCACCAGGGGCCGCTTCCGATGGGACGGCTCTCCAGCTCCTCGTCGGTGGCGGTGGCGGGGAAGATGCGCACGAGGGCGAGGCGTTCCCGCAGAAGCGAGCCCATGGGGGCGGTCAGGGCGAAGCGCAGGGTGCGGTCATCGGTAGCGGCCACAGAACGGATGAACGAGAGGAAGGGGCCGTAGAGTTCATCGGCCATGTTGCGGTTGAAGGCGTTCACCACGTCGTCCACGGTGAGGGGCGTGCCGTCGGAGAACACCGTGTTCTCTCGCAGGGTCACTTCGAAGGCGAGGTCGTCGATCTGCACCGGATCGGTGGCGGCCAGGCCGAGCTCGGCGCGGTAGGTGTGCATGTTCAGCTCGTAGAGCCCCTCGAACACATGCCAGTTCGCGGCCAGAAACAGCCCCGAGGCGCAGCCGATGGGGTTGGGGGTGCCGTCCTCGTAGGCCACGGCTGCCGTCAGCGTGCCGGCCACGCCGCTCTCTACCGTGGGCAGCGGGCCCTCCTCATCGGCGGGGACGTCGTCGGCCGGCTCGAGGGGCTGCTCCACCGAGCAGCCGCCCAGGGCCACGGCCACCGCAGCCGAGGCGGCCCCGGCCACAAAGGCCCGACGGGTGAGGGGGAGGGCGGCAGCCGGGGGCGTCGTGAGGAGTGCAGAGAGCGGAGAGGGGGCCACGGGCATCCTTTCTCGTCGTGATTCCCCACCATTATAGAAGGGCGCCGCGCCCCCGTTCGGAAATCCCACAGCAAAGCCAAGGAGGCGAACGGGGCTTCGGGGTTTTCGACTTCTTCAATAGACTAGAATAACTCAAAGCTATTCGGCAATCACTTGACGAATAGCATGGAAAGTAGGATAATCAAACCAGCTAAAAGCGTGGATCTTGATGGATGCCGATACGTTGGCATCCAGGAGAGAGCGGAGGTGGTGCTCGGATGGGGAAGAATCGCGAGACGGAACTTCTGAGAGAGGCATCTGGCCAGATTCCGGCAATGGGCCGCGTCCTCTACGTCCTCTTCGTTATTGCCACGGTCATCGCGCTGATGAGCCTCGTCTTCTATCCCCGCGTATGGGGAGAGATTATGCAATCGAGCGATGCTGCTGGCGCCGAGATCATCAGTGGAACGTTGGGCCGGCTGGCTCTGCTGTGTCCTTGCCTGTGTTGCGCGCTGTTGGCGCGAGATGTCGCCAATGGGGAAAGCCCCTTCGCCGGCAAGCAGGCAAAGCGCGTTTTCTTCTCGGCGTGTGCCATTGCCGTCTACACGGTCTCGTGTTTTCTTTGGCAGCCCCTCATCTCCAGTATTCAGGAAAGGTTAGGGCCGACGCGGGCTGCCCAGTTCAGTGAGTATGCCATGATTCCCGATATATCCATGCTCTTTTGGATGATCGTGGTGACGCTGGCGATGTTGCTGTTCGCCATGGTTCTCAACTACGGCAAGACGCTGCAGATGCTCGTGGATGAAACGGGGTAGGTCATCGTGGGTATTATCGTGAATCTCGATGTCATGCTCGCGAAGCGCAAGATGGCTTCGAATGTGTTGGCGGAGCGCATTGGGTTGTCCGAGAACAATCTGTCACGCATCAAGAAGGGACATATCAAGGCCATTCGCTTCTCGACTCTCGGGGCTCTCTGCCGTGAATTGGATTGCAAGCCAGGCGATCTGCTCGACTATGAACGGGATGGATCGGACGATTGGGACGAAGATTAGATTCAGTTGAGGGAGGACGGTGGCCGCAGTGATCGGATTTGCCTTGCCGAATATCCCGGGCGTTCCCTATTGGGCGTGGGGTCTCGCCATCCGTGCGCTCATAGCATGGCCCATCGCCTACTATGCCAAGCGAAAAGGATACAACTTCTGGAGCTTTCTCATTGCCGGCACCCTGCTCAGCCCTCTTACGTGCCTGGCCCTCGCCATAGCGCTGCCGAAAATCGTCCGCTATGTGGATAAAAGAGAGGCCGAGGCGCTCAAGGAGGATTAGCGTTTGGGCCTGGGAGATGGGGATTGTTTTGTTCGGATTGTTTTTTCGCCCACACGGATTGTGAATCGATGATGCTCCGTTGCCGAGTGGCGAGGATGAGAGGCGGTGCAGGAGAGTCGCTGCCTTGAGATGGATCAAAGACCTCGATTTGCTGGAACGGGAGACAGTTGGAGGTACTGGTGTTTCTTCAGGGGACTGTCTGTCGTTGTCGTTTCGGATGTTCATAAAGGAGCACGGAGAGAAGGGGGTGATTGGTGGGGCGTAGGAAGATAGCTTGAGTGGGTCGTATACTCAAACAATTGAGAGAGGTGAGCAGTATGGATAATCACCACATTAGGAAAGACTCGAGTCTTGCTGGATACTTTTGGAAGTTGGTTCCGATCGTCATCTTTTCCATTGCCTGCACGCTGTGTTTTCGTGGGGAGGCCTATGCGGACTCTATTGATTTAGAGCTTGCCGTGGGGCCGGATGGGGACTTAACGGTAATTGCCCAAATTGATGATTCTGGCGTGCTTGAGATCCAGGAGTTTGAGGTGGATGGGAGGGTCATTCCGACGGATAGCGAGATGGCCGAGTCCGAAGAAGTTCTTATTGCTCTGGCCGCGGCTCATAACGGCTGGTATAAAACGAATGCCGGGGATTGGTTTTACTTTGTTGATGGCAAGTGGGTGACCGGCTGGAAGAAAATCAGCGGCTATTGGTATTACTTCAACAGCTCCGGAAAGATGCTCAAGGGTTGGCAATGGATAGGGAGCAATTGGTACTATTTGAGGACGGCAACGAATAAGCCCACTACAGGGCCGGAGGGCGCAATGGTGGTGAACTGGGCATACGTTGGGGGCTACTGGTACTGCCTGGCTGGTAGCGAGTGTGGCATTGGGGAAAACAGTCCCGATCTCGGCAAGATGCTCAAAGGCATACGCAAAGTTGGTCTCTACGAGTACTATTTTTATGTCAAAGGTGAGTATTTTCCCGGGATCGATGTTCCGGATGGCTCTATGGTTACGGATGCTATTGGCGTGAGAGTTTTTGGGCCGGATGGTCGTGCCGTTGTCATATCGATCAACAAGCAGGGTCACGTAAGCCGTCATGTGGCGCTCTCTGCCTCTGAGTCGTTTGATGCCGCAGATAAGGATCTCTAATCGCATAAATGAACCGATTCCTGGAGAAAGCGAGCAAGATGATGATAGGACTTGGGTTGCCAGCGATTCCCGGGGTACCAGCGGAAGTGTATGTTTGGCTGATCAGGGCTCTTATCGCTTGGCCTGTTGCGTACTATGCAAAGAAGAAGGGCTACAACTTCTGGGTATTCTTCGTGGCCGGGGTGCTCTTGAGTCCCCTTACGTGCTTGGCCCTCGCCATTGCGCTGCCAAAAATTGTTCGCTATGTGGGCAAAAGGGAGGCCGAGGCGCTCAAGGGGGATTAGCATTTGGGTTTCGATTGCGCCGCCGGGCAAGCGAACGGCGTTTGGAAAGGGCCAGGCGCTAACCGTCAGCACTGATGCGGGGGGGGGTGCCTCAAGAGGCGCCCCCTCTTCTTCTTGGGAGTCCTCGGATCGCTCGCTCTGCCGGGGGGGGGTGGGGCGCGGGCGCTTGCGTCCGTCCCTCCCGCCGACCGACTGGTCAGGGCTGTGGCGGGGGAGGGGAAACGTTGACGGCTCGTCAGCGGTGGGAGACTGCTATTATCGGACAGGTATTTCTGTTCGCAGAGCAAATCCGACTCGCTGGTCGGACGCGCTTCGTCCTCTCGACCTCTCCGCGACAGTACCACCCCGCGGATGTTCGCGAGGCCGCAAGCCGGCCGAATCCGTGCGGGGCAGATGCAAAGGAGAGGAACATGACGAGAGTTCTCAAGTCGATGGACGGCAACAACGCCGCGGCGCACGTGTCCTACGCGTTCACCGAAGTTGCCGGCATCTACCCGATCACTCCCTCAAGCCCCATGGCCGACTTCGTCGACATCTGGGCCGCCCAGGGCCGCAAGAACATCTTCGGCACCACGGTGAAGGTGTGCGAGATGCAGTCCGAGGGCGGTGCCGCCGGCGCCGTGCACGGCTCCCTGGCCACCGGTGCCCTCACCACCACCTACACGGCCAGCCAGGGCCTGCTGCTCATGATCCCCAACATGTACAAGATCGCCGCCGAGCAGCTGCCCACGGTCTTCCACGTGTCGGCCCGTACCGTGTCCACCCAGGCGCTCAACATCTTCGGCGACCACTCCGACGTCATGGCCTGCCGCCAGACCGGCTTCGCCATGCTCGCCGAGGGCAACGTCCAGGAGGTCATGGACCTCTCTGCCGTGGCCCACTTGGCCGCCATCAAGGGCCGCGTGCCGTTCCTCAACTTCTTCGACGGCTTCCGCACGTCCCACGAGGTGCAGAAGATCCAGGTGTGGGACTACGAGGATCTGGCCGAGCTGTGCGACATGGACGCGGTGAATGCCTTCCGCGAGCACTCCCTGAACCCGGAGCGCCCGGCCATGCGCGGCTCCCATGAGAACGGCGACATCTTCTTCCAGCACCGCGAGGCCTGCAACTCCATCTACAACGACCTGCCGGCCGTGGTGGAGGAGTACATGAACAAGGTGAACGCGAAGCTGGGCACCAACTACCAGCTGTTCAACTACTATGGCGCCCCCGATGCCGAGCGCGTCATCGTGGCCATGGGAAGTATCTGCGACGTGGCCGAGGAGGTCATCGATTACCTCACCGCTGCCGGCGAGAAGGTGGGCCTCGTGAAGGTGCGCCTGTACCGCCCCTTCGTGACCGAGAAGTTCGTGGCCGCCCTGCCTGCCAGCTGCAAGAAGATCGCCGTGCTCGACCGCACCAAGGAGCCCGGAAGCATCGGCGAGCCCCTGTACATGGACGTGGTGAACGCGCTGGCCGTGGAAGGCCGCGAGGGCATCACCGTGACCGGCGGCCGCTACGGCCTCGGCTCCAAGGACACCCCGCCCTCCTCGGTGTTCGCCATCTTCACCGAGCTCGAGAAGGACGAGCCGCGCCGCCAGTTCACCATCGGCATCGTGGACGACGTGACGGGCCTGTCCCTGCCCGAGGTTCCCGCCCCCAACACCGCCGCCCCCGGCACCATCGAGTGCAAGTTCTGGGGCCTCGGCGGCGACGGCACCGTGGGCGCGAACAAGAACTCCATCAAGATCATCGGCGACCACACCGACAAGTACGTGCAGGCCTACTTCCAGTACGACTCGAAGAAGACCGGCGGCGTGACCATCTCGCACCTGCGCTTCGGCGACGCCCCCATCCGCAGCCCCTACTACGTGAACAAGGCCGACTTTGTGGCCTGCCACAACCCGTCCTACATCACCAAGGACTTCCCCATTGTGCGCGATGTGAAGCCGGGCGGCGCCTTCCTCATCAACTGCCAGTGGACCCCCGAGGAGCTGGAGCAGCACCTGTCGGCCGACGCGAAGCGCTACATCGCCGAGAACGACATCAAGCTGTACCTCATCAACGCCATCGACTTGGCCATGGAAATCGGCATGGGCAAGCGCACCAACACCATTCTCCAGTCCGCCTTCTTCACCCTGGCCGGCGTTATGCCCCAGGAGGAGGCCATCCGCTACATGAAGGACGCGGCCACGGCCTCCTACGCCAAGAAGGGCCAGGATATCGTGGACATGAACCACAAGGCCATCGATGCCGGCGCCACCGCCTTCGTGGCCGTGGAGGTGCCTGCTTCCTGGAAGGATGCCACGGGTACGGCGAAGGCCGCCGCGGCCGAGGGCCGTCCCGAGACCGTGAGCCTCGTGGAGAACATCATGTTCCCCGTGGGCCGCATGGACGGCGACTCCCTGCCCGTGTCCGCCTTCATGGGCTACGAGGATGGTCAGTTCCCGCTGGGCGCCTCGGCCTACGAGAAGCGCGGCGTGGCCGTGCAGGTGCCCGAGTGGAACGCCGACACCTGCATCCAGTGCAACCAGTGCGCGTTCGTGTGCCCGCATGCCACCATCCGTCCCTTCGCCCTGACTGAGGCCGAAATGGCCGCGGCCCCGGCCCAGACCAAGCATATTCCCGTGAAGGGCAAGGTGGGCGCCGATATGCAGTACGTGCTGGCCGTCTCGCCGCTCGACTGCATGGGCTGCGGCCTGTGCGCCATCCAGTGCCCCACCGACTCGCTGACCATGATGCCCATCGCCGATGAGCTGAACGAGCAGCCGGTGTTCGATTACTGCGTGAAGGAAGTGGCCCGCAAGGAGGAGCTGGAGGGCACTTCGGTGAAGGCCAGCCAGTTCAAGCAGCCTCTGCTGGAGTTCTCCGGTTCCTGCGCCGGCTGCGCCCAGACCTCCTACGCCCGTCTGGTCACCCAGCTGTTCGGCGACCGCATGTACATCGCCAACGCCACGGGCTGCTCCTCCATTTGGGGCGGTCCGGCGGCCACCTCGCCCTACACGGTGAACGCCGACGGCCACGGTCCGGCCTGGTCCAACTCCCTGTTCGAGGACAACGCCGAGCACGGCATGGGCATGCTGCTCGGCTACGAGGCCGTGCAGGACAAGGTCGTGACCGACACCGAGGCCCTGCTGGCCTGCGAGGGTGCGGCCGGGGATCTGGCCGATGCCGCCTCCGCGTGGCTTGAGGCCCGCACTGACGCCGAGGCCTCCAAGGCGGCCGCGGCGGCCTACATCGCGGCCCTGGAGACCGCCGCTGCAGGCGAGGGCGACCTGGCGGCGCTGGCCGCCGGCATCCTGGCCAACAAGAGCTACCTGACCAAGAAGTCCGTCTGGATCTTTGGTGGCGACGGCTGGGCCTACGACATCGGCTACGGCGGTCTGGATCATGTGCTCGCCTCCGGCAAGGACGTGAACGTGTTCGTGTTCGACACCGAGGTGTACTCCAACACCGGCGGCCAGGCCTCCAAGGCCTCCAACCTCGGCCAGGTGGCGCAGTTCGCCGCGGCCGGCAAGGACGTGAAGAAGAAGAGCCTCGCCGAGATCGCCATGACCTACGGCTACGTGTACGTGGCGCAGATCGCCATGGGCGCGAACCTGAACCAGACCATCAAGGCCATCACCGAGGCCGAGGCCTATCCGGGCCCCTCGCTCATCATCGGCTACAGCCCCTGCGAGATGCACTCCATCAAGGGCGGCATGACCAACTGCCAGACCGAGATGAAGAAGGCCGTGGACTGCGGCTACTGGAACCTGCTGCGCTTCAACCCGCAAGGTGCCCCGGGCAAGAAGCTCGTCATCGACTCCAAGGAGCCGGTGGAGGGGGAGTACCAGAACTTCCTCATGAACGAGGCCCGCTACAGCCGTCTGACCCGCGAGTTCCCCGAGCGCGCCGGCGAGCTCTTCGCCGAGAACGAGCGCGCCGCCATGGATCGCTGGGATCATCTGCAGAAGCTCAAGGACCTCTACGCCGCCGAGTAGGGCGAGCGAACGCCAAAGCTTGCCGGCCCAACCCTGGACCGCAACCGAAAAGGGAGCCTTCGGGCTCCCTTTTCATTCGTCTGCGCAAATCGCTCAGCGTCAGAAGCGCGATTTTTCTGCGTTAGACACATCTCCGTTTTAGACACACATAACGTGATGTTCTTTCCGTATTAGCGACAAACTCCAGATCATGAGCGCAACGAGATGCCCCGTCCTCCTCTTTTGGTAATGATTCTTACAAGATGGGATGTGCAGGGCATTGTCAGAGACGGCGTAGACAACTGCGTCGCTTCCGCGTTCGCGTCAAGATTGCTCTCGAGGCGGCTTAAGCGGTCGCGGCGGTCTCCAGGTCGAGCTCGGTGGCGGGGGCGGTTGCCTCGGCGCGCCGGTCTGCCAGTGCCTTGGCCGAGCGCAGCACCACGTAGGCGCCCATGACCGCCGAGTACACAGCGATGGACACGACGGCCACGGTGTTGCCCACCAGGGCGCTCGGCATGAGCAGCAGCGCCAAATGCACATAGGTCAGCACGTAGAAGGGGTAGGCCAGACGCTGAATGCGCTTCCAGGTGAGGGCCTTCATGCCGTGCTTCACCACCTGGAACGAAGTGATCCACAGCACCGCCATGAGCGCCGTGATGAGCGCGGCCAAGCCCAGCGAGAAGGCCAGGTTCCCGGAAAAGGCACTCGTGATGCGCGGGATATAGGAGGCGCTGTAGAAGACGATGTGCCCTACGGCAAAGATACAGGCGAGGATGGACAGCTGCCGGCGAATGGGCATGAGGTGGGCGCGCAAAGGGTTTCGCTCGTTCAGAACGCCTACGAACATGACGATGGAGAAGAGCAGAAACGCCAAAGCGCAGCGCTGCATGAGCGGCTGAAAGTAAGACCACGCCTCGCCGCGGATATTCACCGCGGTGCCCCAGAAGTACAGGGCCAAAAGGGCCATGGCACCCAGGTAGAAGGGAGCGGGGTGCTTTTTCAGGGGTTTTGCGCATACCCACATCAGGGCAAACGATAGGATCAGTGCGATGACGAATCTCATAGTGCCTCCTCCGGGCCTCCTCCAGGCCCCTTCGCGAGCTTTCTCCCTTGTTGTCACAATAGCATAGGATAGATGACCTGTCAGCCCAACATTGGACATATACAGGGAGTTGTGGGGGTTTCGATCGCATCCCTTGAGGAGGCATAGTCGTGCAGTCAGATTACAACAGAGAAAGAAGAGGCGGAAAGCAAAGGGGTGGTGCAGAATGGGTGGCAAGCGTATTGCCTTGCCATAAGGTTGTCCTCAAGAAAGATAGCATGAAACCAGCGATCCCGTTGACTGTCCTACTCATGCATGATAGTATAGGCGCCGTAACCGTCATACAAGTTTAGGACGGTTTCACCTATGCATGGGTCGTATCGAGAGAGAAGGGGAGGCGACCGTGTCCGGGCGCTTTCCCGCACGACTAGAAGAGGGAGGGTCAAGAATGAGCAACGAATTGACTCGACGCAGCTTCGTCAAGTGGGGCACGGCCACTGCTGGCGCCGCAACCCTCGCGGGCTTGACTGCCTGCGCGAATTCACCAGCATCGTCCGAGATCTCATTGGGCGACACCGGCATCGAATCCTATCCGGGGGAGAAGGGCGATGGCCAATGGCTGACGGGCGCATGCATGAACAACTGCAGTTGCGAGCACTCCCGCTGCCTTTTGAGGGTGTATGTGGAGGACGGCGTGCCGCTGCGCATCCGCACCGATGAGGAGGAGGACTCTATCGAGGTGCCCCAGCGCCGCGCTTGCCCGCGCGGACGAGCGCAAATTAGTAATATGATGTCACCGGCGCGCATCAAATATCCCATGAAGCGCAAGGGCTGGAGCCCCGATAATCCCAACGGCGAGATGCGCGGCCGCGATGAGTGGGAGCGCATCAGCTGGGATGAGGCGCTGGATATCATAGCGAGCGAGATGCAGAAGGCCTACGACAACTGGGGTCCGAAATCTATTCTTGCCGCGGCCTACTCCGATATTGGCGAGGAGTACTTCGACCCCATCGTGTGCTTGCTGAATGCCAAGGGCGGTGCGGTGCATCACGATCTGGGCACCGTATCGCTTGGAGCATGGCCTTGCGTCGAGCTGTTCATGACGGGCAGCATCTTCGAGGCTCCCGACGCCCTGAGTCTCGCCGAGAGCCAGCTCCACTTCCATTTCGGCAACAACTGGGCAGCCAACAAGGCGGGCAACACACCGCTTCAGTTGAGCTACGCGCAGTCCGAGGGGGGTCGCCTCGTTATTGTGGATCCGTGGCTCAATCAGACGGCCGCCGCCATTGCCGATGAGTGGGTGCCCATCCTGCCCGGCACCGATACGGCGTTCTGCCTCGGTATGATGTATCACCAGGTGGAGAACAATCTGCAGAATCAGGAGTTCTTGGACACCTACTGCGTGGGATTCGATGCCGAGCATATGCCCGAGGGCGCCGACCCCAAGGAAAATTTCAAGGACTACTTGCTGGGTACCTACGACGGCGAGCCCAAGACGCCGGAGTGGGCCGAGGCCATCTGCGGTGTGCCTGCAGCAACAACGCGCCGCCTGGCTGAGGAAATCGCGAAGACCGAAAAAGTCGATTTCTTCGCCGGCCAGTCTACGACCAAGATTCCCGCCGGTGAGATGTTCGGTCAGGCCTTCTACACCTTGGCCTTCATGCATGGGGTGGGAACGCCGGGCAACTATGTCGGCTGGCTCGGCATGCACGAGCACGGCTATTCCACCACGCCCTATTGCTTTGCGGGAGATGCCTCCAACGGGGCCGGCAAGAACCCCGTCAATCCGCTGGCGCCTCCTGTCATTGTGCTCGTGCCCAATTGGGGCGAGATAACTGACAAGGATTCTTGGGAAAAGGTGGACTACACCGAGTGCTGGCAGTCGATTCTCGATGGCGCCTACGGGCGCGATTCCTGGCCTGGCGGGAAAAAGCCCATCGACATTCACGTCATTTACACGGGCGGTTATCAGAACAGCCTCAACTCGCTGCCCAATGCGAATGCCGGCATCAAGGTGTTCCGCAAGGTTGATTTCGTGTGGGGTGTCGGGCCGTTCTTCGATGCCTCGCGGCAGTACTGCGACGTGGTATTGCCTGCGGCCACGTGGTGGGAGAAGGGCAATATCGCCTGGAGCGTGAATGCCGAGACCGTGTATTGGGCTGATCGCATTATGGAGCCGCTGTACGAGGCGCGCCCCGAGACTGAGATCGCCGAAGAGCTGGCAAGCCGTCTTGGCCTGGATCCGAAGACGGTGAACACCATGACCGATGCCGAGCGCACCTATCACTCCTTCGCCGGCGCCATTAAGATGACTGATCAGGCCACGGCGGCCTATGAGCCGCTGTTCACCATCACTCAGGAAGACATCGATGCCCTGGGTGTGGAGGGCAAGCCTCAGGAGGGCAGCATCACCATCGCAGAATTCAAGGAGAAGGGTTGCTACAAGACCCAGCGATCCAAGGGCGACGCCCTTACCTATCGGCCCTTCGCGGCGTTCATCGCCGATCCCGAGGGCAATCCGGCGGCCACGGCGTCGGGTAAGTTCGAGATCCATAGTGCCACACTCTCGGCGGTCGTGAGCTCGCTCGGTTACTCCGTCATTCCGCCCATCGCGAAGTGGCAGATCGGTGATCCCGACCAGGGCGCCGGTACCCAGACTGAGGAGTATCCGCTGCTGCTGTGGACGCCCCATTCCCTGCGTCGCTCCCATACGGTGAACGACAACGTCGTCTCGCTGCGCGAGGCGTTCCCCCAGGAATGCTTCATGAGCACCGTGGATGCCGAGGCACGGGGCATCAAGAACGGCGACTTGGTGCTCATGACGAGTCCCCACGGCAAGGTGCTGCGTCCGGCCAAGGTGCTGCCTACCATCGTTCCGGGTGCGGTGGCGCTCCAGGACGGCGCGTGGATCCGCATCGACGAGGAGACCGGCATCGACTTGGGCGGCGACCCGAACATCTTGCAGGCTCCGAAGGCCTCGGGGCAAGCTTCCCAGTCGTGGACGGGCACGCTGGTGCAGGTGGAGAAATACGACGGGCCGCTGACGCTTGAGCCCGACAAGAACACGCCCATCGTTACGCCCGTGGGCATCGAGGAATAGGGGAGGTGCGCTATGGCTCAGTACGCATTTCATTTGGATGGCGGCAAGTGCACGGGCTGCAAGACCTGTCAGGTCGCGTGCAAGGAAACTTATAGGCTGCCGGCGACTAATCTCTATCGCAAGGTGTACAGCTATCAGGGTGGCAGCTGGGATGCAACAGCGGCGGGTCATTACGTCCCTAATGGGGTGTTCGGCTATTTCATCTCTCTGGCGTGCAATCACTGCACGAACGCCGCCTGTGTGGAGAATTGCCCGACGGGCGCTATGCAGAAAGACCCTGATACGGGTATTGTGTGGACCGATCATGAAGTGTGCATCGGGTGCAAGACCTGTCAGACCGCCTGCCCCTATAAAGCCCCCACCTTCAACGAGGAAGAGGGCTACATGCTCAAGTGCGACATGTGCCGTGGCGAGGTGGCCACGGGCGGCAAGCCCATCTGCGTAATTGGCTGCCCCATGCGAGCATTGGACTTCGGGCCCCGCGAGGAACTTGTTGAGAGGTACGGCGAGGGCGATATCGAAGTCGAGCCGCTGCCCCAAGACACCACGGGCCCCAATCTGATCCTGACTCCTCATCGCAACGCCCAGAAGTCTGGTGTCGGTACCGGTTCGGTGGTCAACCTCCAAGAGGAGCTGTAGCGTTCTCGGAGGGTGCTCCGCTGTCTCGGGGGAATTGCGGGGTGCGGGTCGCTGCGCGAAACGGCAAGATCTGTGCCCCTTTCATGAACCTTTCCAATACCGAGGAGAATACCTTTCAACCCTGTATAATCCCACGTTAAGGCGGGCACCGGACAGATTCACCCCCCCCTCCCTCCCGATTTGCCCGGTGCCCCGCCTGTTCTTTTTAGAGGTGTCCTATGATCGCTCCCCTTTCTTCCGATACGCTGGCTGCGGCCGAGGTCTGCTTCGCTGTCGCCTCTCGGCTGCTGTATGTCGAGCCGGACATTTCATCGGTGGCCGAGCAGGTTGCAAGCCGTCAGTTCGCCAGCGCCCCCTTCGGCGAGGAAAGCGATGACGCGCGGCAGGGCCTTCGTTTTCTGGACGGCTGGTGTGCCGCCGCTCTGCGCGCATCTGAGGTGCCCGAGGGCGCAAGCACTGATAGTGCGGCCGCCTTCCTTGGGGAAAGCCCTGCGTTCGCCGAGGCCGTGGCTGAATTGCGTCGCGAATGGCTGCGTCTGTTCGTGGGCCTGGGCACGCCTGAGGCATCGTGCTTGGAGTCATTCTACGTGGAGCCGAACCGACACGTGTTCGGCAAGAACGTCATTGCTGTGCGCGAGGTCTACCGTCGTCACGGCCTTGAGGTCGAACGACTGCATCGGGAGCCCGACGACCATTTGGGGCTCATGCTCGGCTTCCTCTCTCGCCTGATTGCCGAGGAACGCGAGGCCTTGGATGCCGGCGAAGGTCAGCGAGCTGCCGCGTTGGCCGGCGAAGGGGACGCTTTCCTGACGGAGCATGTCCTTCCCTGGTTGGCCCCCTGGCGCTATGCTGTCGAGAGGCATGCACGTACCGGGTACTACCGTGGTGTCGGAGCGTTCGTTTTCGGCCTGATCGCTTGCTACGCCGAGCGCTTCGGCATTTGCTTCGACGGAGAGGCCCGCGCGTTTTGGCGCAGGAAGTAACGTCGGTGCCTTGAGGGGAGGTGCGTATGCTGGGGACGTTCGTGGTTCTCTACCTGTTTCTGGGCGGTTGCGGTGCCGGCACACTACTTGTGACAACCGCCTGGTCGCTCCTGTTCCACTGCACGAAATCGCGCACCTTTCGGCAGAGCCGTGCCTTTTGGGGCCTGGCGGGCAAGCTGTACCTCGCCAGCTTCGGGCTTCTGGCCCTCTCGGCATTCTGCTTGCTGGCGGACTTGGGCAGTCCCCATCGTTTCTTTTTGCTGTTCCTCCGACCGACGGTATCGCTGCTATCGGTGGGCTCGTTCGTCCTGCTGGCGTCGCTGCTCGTCTCGGCTTGCGTGGCTGCGGCCCACGTCCTCGGTTGGCCGCTGCCCTCCATGGCTCGCAAGGGGCTGGAAGTGCTCGGCGCGCTGCTGGCGGCGGTGCTCATGGTCTACACCGGCCTGTACCTGGCGTGGATGGAGGCGGTACCCCTGTGGAACAACGCGGCGCTTCCGGCGCTGCTTGCCCTCTCATCGCTTTCCTCCGGCTCGGCGATCGTGCTTCTGCTTGCGCCCTTCGGCCACGATTGGGCGCTTCTGGCCGGCTGGGTAGACGGTCTGCATCGGGTTCATCTGATAACCTTGGGACTCGAGTTCGTAGCGCTTGCCGCCTTCATCGTCCTGGCTGCAGCGAACTTGTTCGCGGGCCCGGGCCTCGCGCAGCTGATTTCGCCTGAGGGCCAAGGTTCCTGGTTCTTCGGGGGTTTCGTGCTAGGCGGCATTGTCGTGCCCTTTGGCATCGAGGCGCTGCGTCCCTTCGCGGGTCGTGTCGCACCGGTCGCAGCAGCTGAGGCCTCGTGCCTCTTCGGAGGGCTAATTCTGCGGTTCTGCCTGGTGTTGGCCGGAAGTCATTGGCTCGGGTGATACAATGCGAGCCGATATGAAACAGAAGCGCCCGGCAGGCGCCCAAGCAGGAAGGCTGCGGAGAGCCCATGGCCCTGTTCGAGATAGACGAGTCGAGCGGACTGCCCGTATGGGTGCAGCTGCGCAATCGGTTCGTTTACCTCATCAAGACCGGCTATTACCGGCCTGGCGATCAGCTGCCCAGCGTGCGCACCTTGGCCGCCGAGGCCGCCATCAACTACAACACCGTGAGCAAGGTATACGTCAACCTGGAGAGCGGCGGCTATGTCGAGTCCGTGCGCGGCCGGGGCGTTTTCGTGCGCGACATCGGCGGGAAGGCCGATGATGTGTGTTCCATTGCCGACACGGAAATAGAGGGCTGCATCCGGCGCTGCCTGGCCCTGGGAATGACCATCGATGAAGTCACGCTGTGCATGATGGATGTGGCTCATCGGTTGAAGGATGAGAGGTCCTGATCCTCGAAGAGGGGGGAGAGTTCCATGCTGAATCGTACTGAGAAGACCGAGCGCGAGGGTCGCGCCCGACGCGTTGCCGGCATCGAGAAATACAATTCCAACGTCGATCGTCGCACATCTCAGAACGGACCGCTCGTTTTCGCGGTCTTCATCGCTGTGACGGTGTTCGCCTGCGTGCTGGGTCTCGGGTTCGCACTGGGGGGAAAGCTCGATGTCTGGTGGCTTTTTGGCGCGCTGGCGGCGGCCTGGGCCGCTACCATGGCGGTGCACATCGCCATGGAGTGGGAGAAGGTGGTGGTGTTTCGCCTCGGTAAGTTCTCCCGCGTGAAGGGACCGGGACTCTACTTCACCATCCCCTTCATCGAGCAGACGGCCCTGAAGGCCGACCAGCGCATCATGGTCACCGGCTTCGGCGCCGAGGAGACGCTGACGAGCGATTTGGTGCCCATCAACGTGGATGCGGTGCTGTTCTGGATGGTGTGGGACGCGAAGAAGGCGTGCCTGGAGGTGGAGAACTACTACAACTCCGTGTCGCTGGCGGCCCAGACGGCCCTGCGCGACGCCATCGGCCGGGCCAGCGTGTCGGAGGTGGCCATCCGCCGCAACCAGCTCGACCAAGAGCTTCAGGAGGTCATCGAGGAGCGCACGAGCGTGTGGGGCATCACGGTGCTATCTGTGGAAATCCGCGACATCGTCATTCCCGCCGAGCTGCAGGAGGTCATGTCGGCCGAGGCCCAGGCCGAGCGGGAGAAGAACGCCCGCATGGTGCTGGCCGAAGTGGAGAAGGACATCTCGGCCATGCTCGTGGATGCGGCCAACGTGTATGAGGAGAACGAGCTGGCCGTGCGCTTGCGCACCATGCACCTGCTCTACGAGTCGGTGAAGGGCAGCGGCGGCACCGTGGTCATTCCCTCGGCCTACTCCGAGGGCTTCTCCGATGCGGCGCTGGACAAGGTCATCGACGGGTTGAAATCGGGGAAGTAGGGGCGGGACAGCCGGGCGCGGCTGCGTTCGGAGCACCCCGCGCTTCCTCCGCGCGCGTTATCTGAAGTACTGCTCGTGCCAGATGAGGAAGCAGTAGGCCGACCAGATCTTCTTCATGTTCGAACGCGTGCCGCGCCGGTGCTCGTCCAACAGCCCATCTAAGCGTTCGGTGCGGAAGAACTCCCGGGCCCGCTCGCTGTGGAACGCCTCGCGCACCGAGGTGGCCCAGGGCTCTTCCCGCAGCCACTGGGCAAGCGGGGTGAGAAAGCCCTTCTTGGGCATGGCGGCCGTGACGGCCGGCAGGGTGCGGGCGGCGGCGCGGCGCAGGGCCACTTTCGTCTCGCCCCGGGTTACCCGCAGGGCCGCAGGCAGCGTGCGGGCCACGGCGAACACCTCCCGATCGAGGAAGGGCACGCGCAGCTCCAGGGAGGCGGCCATGGACATCTTGTCCGCCTTCAGGAGAATGTCCTGTTGCATCCAGGTGATAATGTCGGCGGTCTGCATGGCGGAGACCTCGTCGGGGCCTGAGGCGCCGATCTCGGCGAACAAGGGGGCTGTGGCCTCCCACGGGGCCGGAGCCGCCGCCCCGCAGGCGCCCCGTTCCGCCGTGAGCAGACCGAGGGCCTCGGCCCAGGGAAAGTTGTACTCCAGGCGGATGTAGCGCTCGGAGAGGGGGCGGGCGCCCCGCATGAGGAAGCGGCGCCCTCGCACGCCGGCCGGCAGATGGGCCGCCGCGGCCCCGAGGCCGCGGCGCAGGGGCGCGGGCACGGCCATGTAGGGCTCGAAGGCGAGGCATTCCTGGTAGTAGGGATAGCCGCCGAACAGCTCGTCAGCCCCCTCGCCGGACAGCACCACCTTCACCGACTGGGCGGCATGGGCGCACAGGTGGTACAGCGGCACGGCCGAGGGGTTGGGCAAGGGCTCGTCCAGGGCGTACTGCACGGCAGGCACCGAGGCGAAGAACTCCTCGGCGCCAAGGGTGCTTCCCTCGTTGGCCAAGCCGACGGCCTGGGCGAAGGAGGCCGCCGCCCCCAGTTCCGAGAAGCGCTCGTCGCCGTAGCCGATGGAGAAGGTGCGGGCATCCATGAGCCGTGCGGCCTCGTGGGCTACCAGGCTGGAATCCACCCCGGCCGACAGGAAGCAGCCCACCTCCACGTCGGCCACGGCATGGGCGGCCACCGATTCGTGCAGCACCGCGGCGATGGCCTCGGCGCTCTCATCGAGGCTGCGACTCTCGTCGGGGGCGAAGGACGGGGAAAACCAGCGGCGGCATTCGGTGCGGCCGTCCCGCCAGCGTAGCCAGTGGCCGGCCGGCAACTTGCGCACGCCGGCGAACAGGGTCTCCTCGTCGGGCAGGTACTCCAGGCACAGGTAGTGGGGCAGCCGTCGCTCGTTCAGGCGCCGCTCCAGGCGCGGGTAGGGGAGCAGTCCCTTGATCTCGGAGCCGAACACGATGCGCCGGCCGACTTCCGCGTAGTACAAGGGCTTGATGCCGAAGGCATCCCGGGCTAAGAAGAGCTCGCCGTCGGCGGGGCGGTACAGGGCGAGGGCGAACATGCCCCGCAGCCGATCGAGCACCGCCGGCCCCCACTGCTCGAAGCCATGGAGCACCACCTCGCCGTCGCCGTTCGTGGAAAAGCGATGGCCGGCTCGGATGAGGGTTTCCCGCAATTCTCGATAGTTGTAGATCTCGCCGTTGAAGACGAGCACGAGGGATCCGTCCTCGTTGCGCAGGGGCTGATGGGCCCCCTCCAGATCGATGATGGCCAGGCGCCGGAAGCCCAGGGCCGCCCGCCCGTCGGCGAAGTAGCCCGCATCATCGGGGCCGCGGTGGGCGATGGCGTCGGCCATGGCGCGAACCACCGCCCGGTGGTCCAGGGTGCCGTCCTCTCCGGCGAATCCTACAAAGCCGCACATGGGGCTCCTTCCTGCATGGTCGTGTTGCAAATCGCGGAAAACTTGCCAAGCCATTGACCTGGTAAAACAAGAAGAATCCGCAGGTAAAATGACTAGTTGTAAAGTGGCAAGATTTCGGAGTTCTTCAACGGGCGTCCGGCGTGCTCGATGACGCGATCGGCCAACACGTCCAGGGCGTCTACCACAGGCAGCCCCGCCGCCTCGCTGCGACCGCCGAAGGCCAGCGACAGCTCGGTGCAGCCGAGCACCACGCCGTCGCAGCCCATGGCGCAAAAGGGCGCGGCCAGCCCGTCCAGGGCGGTCGGGTCAACGGGCAGTCCCGCTTTCACCTGGTCGAAGATGACCGAGCTTACGGCCCGCTGTCCCGCGCGATCGGGGTAGCGGCACGCCACGCCCGCCTCGGCGCCCGCGCGACCGTAGACGTCGGCGAGCACGGTGCCGGCTGTGGCCAGCACGCCCACCTGGCGCAGGCCCGCCGCGGCCGTTGCGGCCATGGCCTCGCGCACCATGTGGATGAGGGGGACAGAGAGGGCGCTCTGCACCTCGTCGAAGAACGAGTGGGCCGTGTTGCAGGGCAGGGCCAGAAGATCGCACCCGCAGGCGGCGAGCAGCTGCCCGTCCTCGATGAGCGCCGCTACCGGGGACCGGGAGCTCGCGCCCGTGAGGAACGCCGTGCGATCGGGGATGGCCGTGTCGTTGAAGGCCAGGGTGCGCACGTGGTCCTGGTCGCAGCGGGCGTCGGTGCGCTCGACGAGGCGCTGCAGGAAGTGGGCCGTCGCGCCCGGTCCTACCCCGCCGAGCACGCCCACCAAGTGCGCGGTCACAGGGCCGCTCCCGCACAGCAGTCCTCGGCTCCCTTGAGCGTGGTGGGCTCAGGAATGCCGGCGGAAGGCGCAGCATGCTCCTGTGCGCCGCTGCGGTCCTCGCCGGCCGCCGGCCCGTGCTCGGCACGGGCCGGGTGCGGGGTAACCCCGCACCCGAAAGAGGTCTCTCCGCTCTCTTCCCGCGCTCGCTTGGCGGCCAGGGCGCGGCGGCAGGTGCGCCACTGCTTGAGGGCAAATACCGCGGGGTACAGGCGCCGGCGCCAGCGGCGCTCTCCGTCGTAATCGAGGGGATCGGCATCGCAGCCGAGGGCGTAGAGACCCGCTACCTCGCGACGCAGAGCCGCATCCCGGATGTAGTCCATCAGGATGGGCTTCGGCACGACGGTGTACAGCGCGTCGCGCCCGCGGGCGATCTGCACCTCATCGGGGAAGGGGCGCCCTTCCACCAGGTCTTCTACGAGCAGGCGGCCCACGTTATGGCCCGCGGCCGTAACGTAGTAGTTGCTGCGGCCGAGCCGCGTGTTTATCTCGAAGAACACATGGCTGCCGTCGCGCGGGTCAACCTTGATGTCGAAGTTCGCGAAGCCGGTGTAGCCCACGGCCTCTAAAAGCCGCGTCGCCTCGGCCACGACGGTCTCGTCCACACGGCTCACGATGGCCAGGGGGTTGCCCACGCCCATGGGCCGCATGTCTTCCAAAAGCGTCTGGCCGAAGGCGGCGAAGCGTACCTTTCCCGTCTGGTCGGAATAGGTGGTGAGGATGCGCATGTGGGTGTCGTCCCCCGGGATGGTCTCCTGGATGAGGAACTTTCCCTGATAGGAGCTGCGTCGGACGGCCTCCAACGCAGTCGCGAGCTCCGTGTTGTCGCGCAGGAAGAACACCTTCTCCTTCTCAGGGAAGTCGGCATAGTGGTAGGCCGCCGAAGAGGCGGGCTTGGCCACGACGGGGAAGGGGAAGGGAAGGGCCAGGCCGGCGGGGTCGAGCTGCGGGTCGTCCGCATCCACTACGACCGTGCGGGGCGTCGGCACGCCCACCGAGGCGCACAGCTCGTAGAAGCGGTCCTTATCCGTGAGCCGGTTCAGCAGATCCTCGCCGATATAGGGGATGATGAACGATGGCTCCAGGGCCGCACGGTTCTCCACGATGGCCCGCACGTACCAGTCGCCGCAGCCGAGTAGCAGCAACGGGCGGTGATCGAAGCACTCGGCCACGTCGGCCAGGGCTGACAGCAGCACCTCGCGCCGCTCGAGATAGGGGATAGTGCGGTTCACCAGAATGGAGGAGTCGCCGCACATATGGCTGTGACTCTGGGACAGAACGAGGGATACGATGCCGTAGGCCTCGTGGAAGGCCCGGGCCAGGCTGTAGGCACCGATATCGCCTCCCAGTATCACCGGCAGCACATCGGGGGCGTCCGTCTTCTCCATGGCGCTCAACTCCTGAACTCGTATCGTTCCGTCCAGGTTCCATGGTAGGGGCCGCCCCCATTACGCTTCCCATAGCAAAAGCTGAAGAAATGGTAAGACCCCCGTAACTTTTCCTTACGATGCCGGCCCCTCCCGCGCGGACAGATTGTTTAGTCTGCGAGCATCTTCTCCAAGGCAGCGCGCTTCACGCAGCAGCAGAACACGTCCATGGCCGCATCCAGTTCCTCGAGCGGCGGCAGCGACGGGGCGATGCGGATGTTGGAATCGTTCGGGTCGTCGCCATAGGGCCAGGTAGCGCCGGCGCCAGTCATGGTCACGCCGGCCTCTTTCGCCAACGCCACGATGCGCCGAGCTGTACCTGCTGGCCCCTCGAAACTCACGAAGTAGCCGCCCCGGGGGTTCGTCCACGTAGCAATGCCGGCCTCGCCCAGCTCCTCATCGAGGCGTCGGCACACGAGCTCGAACTTCGGCCCCATAAGCGCCCCGTGGGCCGCCATGTGGGACGCGAGCCCGCGGCCCTCGTCCAGAAAGCGGGCGTGGCGCAGCTGGTTCAGCTTGTCGTGGCCGATGGCCTGGGCGTTCATGTGGCGCTTGATCTCGGCCACGTTGGCCGGGCTCGCCGCCACGGCGGCCACGCCGGCCCCGGGGAAGGTGATCTTGGAGGTGGAGCCGAACTTCAGGTAGCGCTCGGGGTTGCCCGCCGCAGCGCAGGCCGCGGCAATGTCGAGCACACGGTCCTGCTCGGCGGCTTCGGCGGAGAAATGGTGCACGGCATAGGCATTGTCCCAGAAGATGCGGAAGTCCGGCGCGGCGCAGGCCATGGAGGCCAGGCGGCGCACCACCTCGTCGGAGTAGGTGACACCCGTGGGGTTCGAGTACTTCGGCACGCACCAGATGCCCTTCACGGCATCGTCGGCACCCGCAAGGCGCTCCACCTCGTCCATGTCCGGGCCGTGCTCGTCCATGGGCACGGGGATCATCTCGATGCCCAGAGCCTCGCAGATGGTGAAGTGCCGATCGTAGCCGGGCACGGGGCACAGCCACTTCACCGCGGGCAGTTGGCCCCAGGGCGCGGAGCCCTGAGTGCCGAACAGCATGAGGCGCACCAGGGCGTCGTACATGGCTGTGAGCGAGGCATTGCCCAGCACGATGACGCTGTCGGGCTCGTCGTCCAGCAGGGTGGCCATGAGCCGCTTCGCCTCGGGAATGCCGTCGAGCACTCCGTAGTTGCGGCAGTCGGTGCCGTCCTCGGCGGTCAGATCGGCCTCGGCGTCCAGTACGTCCAGCAGAGGCAGCGACAGCTCCAACTGAGCCGCCGAGGGTTTGCCCCGGGCCATGTTGAGCGCGAGTCCCCGGGCGACCATCTCGTCGTAGCGGGCCCGCACGGCCGCGAGCTCGGTCTCCAATTCCGCCTTCGTCATGGCTGCGTAGCGCGGCATCTTCCGTCCTTTCGCCGTAAAACTGCTCGTCTGCACAAGATGGAGCCCGTCACTCCACTCCGGTAAAGTATAATCCCAACGGTAAGATTATCGGCACGGAATATGGCACTTCGCAAGAATGGCTGGCCATACGGTGTCGGTTTCGGCAGGGGGTCCGCGCGCAGATTCCGCAGCGACGAGAACAGTCCGGTGGACTGTTCTCCAAAGCGAGGACTGCCCGAGCACGGCGCCCCCTGCCGAAACCGACCCCTGGGGAGTTCCAAGCGTGTTGAAAAGGTTCTCGCAGAAGGGGGAAACATGATCGAAAGCGATATGCAAGTCGTCCTCGCCATGCTGCTGTACTTCGTGGTCGTGGTCGTCATCGGCTTCGTCTACGCGAAGCGCTCGAACTCGTCGAGCGAGGAGTACTTCCTCGGCGGTCGTGGCTTGGGCCCGTGGCTCACGGCCCTGTCGGCCGAGGCCTCGGACATGTCGGGGTGGCTCCTCATGGGCCTGCCCGGCGTGGCCTACTTCACCGGTGCGTCGGATGCCATGTGGACGGCCATCGGCCTGGCCATCGGCACCTATCTGAACTGGAAGTTCGTGGCCAAGCGCCTGCGCAAGTACTCCGAGAAGGCCGGCAACGCCATCACGGTGCCCGACTTCTTCTCCAACCGCTTCCATGACACGAAGCACATCCTCATGACCATCGCCGCGGTCATCATCCTGCTGTTCTTCACCATCTACACGGCCTCGTGCTTCGTTACCGTGGGCAAGCTGTTCGCGACGCTGTTCGGCTGGGACTACGGCGTGATGATGGTCATCGGCGCCATCATCGTGTTCCTCTACACGTTCATGGGCGGCTACTTGTCGGTGTGCACCACCGACCTCGTGCAGGGCACCCTCATGTTCCTGGCCCTGGCCACGGTCTTCATCGGCTCGGTCACCGCGGCCGGCGGCGTGGAGAACACCGTCACCTTCCTCCAGGGCATTCCCGGCTTCCTCTCCGGCACCGAGATCGCCACGCCCCTGCTCGACGAGGCCGGCAATCAGTTGATCGAAGGGGGCGCCCCGCTGTTCGGTGAGGCCGGCACCTACGGCATCATCACCATCGTGAGCGGCCTGGCCTGGGGCCTCGGCTACTTCGGCATGCCCCAGGTGCTCATCCGCTTCATGTCCATCCGCCATTCCGACGAGATCAAGAAGTCTCGCATGATCGCCATGGTCTGGCTCGTGGTCTCCCTGTCCTCGGCCGTGTGCATCGGCCTTATCGGCCGTGCGGTCATTCCCACGGAGTTCCTCACCCAGTCGGCGGCCGAATCGGTGTTCATCGTGCTGTCGAAGATGCTGTTGCCGAGCTTCTTCTGCGGTCTGGTAGTCTCGGGCATCTTCGCCGCGGCCATGAGCTCCTCGTCCAGCTACCTGCTCATCTCCGGCTCGGCGGTGGCCACCAACATCTTCAAGGGCCTCATCAAGCGCGACGCCACCGACAACCAGGTCATGATCGTGGCCCGCATCACGCTCACGGCCATCCTGCTGCTGGGCATCGCCCTGGCCATGGACCAGAACTCTTCTATCTTCGATATCGTGTCCTACGCCTGGGCCGGCTTCGGCGCCTCCTTCGGCCCGCTCATGCTGTGCTCGCTCTACTGGCGCCGCACCACGCTGCCCGGTGCCGTGGCCGGCATGCTCACCGGTGCCATCACGGTGGTGGCCTGGAAGAACCTCATCGCGCCTCTGGGCGGCTGGTTCGCCGTCTACGAGCTGCTTCCCGGCTTTTTGCTGGCGCTGCTCGTGATCGTGGTGGTCTCCAAGCTCACGAAGGAGCCGAGCAAGGAAGTCACCGACGACTTCGACACCTACATGGAGCTGGACGTGTAGCAGCGTATTCGCACCGTGCTTTACCGAGCCGCCTTCGGGCGGCTCTTTTTTCGCGCCATCCTCCCCAAACAGTTCCCCAACAAGCGACCGTGTGGCAGGACAGCGGACGATATCTGGGCTACCATGGCACCGTTACCAACGAGCAAAGGGGAACCCATGCTGAAAGCAGTTGAAATCAAACCGGACGTGTTCTGGGTGGGCGGCGTGGATTGGAACGAGCGCAACTTCCACGGCTACACCACCGAGCGCGGCAGCACCTACAACGCCTACCTCATTCTCGACGAGAAGATCACCCTCATCGACACCTGCAAGCGCCCCTTCGTGGGCGAGCTCATCGAGCGCATCGGTACCATCGTGGATCCGGCCTCCATCGACTACATCGTGTCGAACCACGTGGAGATGGACCATTCCGGCGGGCTGCCGGCCTTAGCCGAGATCGCTCCGGACGCCACCATCGTCACCGGTGCTCCAAAGGGGGTGGCGGGCCTTGCGGCCCATTACGGCGAGGGGCTGAATCTCATGGGCGTGAAGACCGGCGACACGCTGAGCATCGGCAAGCGCACCCTCACGTTCGTCCAAACCCCTATGGTGCACTGGCCCGATTCCATGGTCACCTACGACGAGTACGACCGCATCCTGTTCTCCAACGATTCCTTCGGCCAGCACTACGCCTCCTCGAAGCGCTTCGACGACGAGGTGGGGCTGCCCGAGGTGCTCGTCCAGGCCCAGAAGTACTACGCGAACATCGTGATGCCCTACGGAAAGAACGTGGAGGCGGCCTTGAAGGCCATTGCGCCCCTCACTTTCGACATGATCGCCCCGGCCCACGGCATTATCTGGCGCAGCCACGTGCCCGAGATCCTGGCCATGTACAAGAAATGGAGCACCGGCGAGCCCGAGGAGTACGCGCTCGTGGTGTACGACTCCATGTGGCACAGCACCGAGGCCATGGCCGTGGAGATCACCGAGGCCTTCGTGGAGATGGGCATTCCGGCGCGCCTGCTCGATCTGAAGGTGAACCACATCTCCGATATCATGGCTGAGGTGCTCGTCGCCCGCTACATCGCCGTGGGGTCGCCCACCCTGAACAAGACCATGATGCCCACGGTGGCGGCCTTCCTCTGCTACATGCGGGGCTTGGCCCCGGCCGGGCGCGTGGGCCTGCCCTTCGGCAGCTACGGCTGGGCGCCCATGGGTCCCAACGAGGTGTACCAGCAGCTGGAGAGCTGCAAGTTCACCCTGCCCGAGGCCCCCTTCACCCATCAGTGGGTGGAAGACGGAGAGGGCCTGAACCATCTGCACGATGCCGTCATCGATTTCGTCTCCCTGTTCCACGACAGGGCGCACTAGGGAAGGGATGCGACCGGCTTCTGTGACGCAGTTCGCCGAGGGTGTCAAGAATGCGGTAAGCAAAAAGGAACTCCCCGCGGGGAGTTCCTTTTTGCTAAGGGCCCATCGGACCTAAGAAGCTCGGGGAGCCGGCAGAGGGGAGGGAGGGAGGAACCGGCTCCCGAGCCTATCGGGGTGTGCGACTTAGGCCGGCGCCCCGGTCGGGGCGCCTCCCGGTCCGTCGCCGCCGGGACCACCGGCACCCTCGCCGTCGCCGGCCGGAGCACCGCCGCCGGGGGCGCCGGCACCCTCGCCGTCGCCGGCCGGAGCACCGCCGCCGGGGGCGCCGGCGGAACCGCCGTCGCCGCCTTCGCCCGGAGGGGGTCCTTGCATGCCCTTGTCGGACTGCTTGATGTCGGCGTTGCCGGCACCCAGGGTGCAGTAGCGGTTGAAGTCCTCGGTGGCCAGGAACTCGCCCAGGGTGTAGCCCAAGCACAGGCACATGCCGATGGACACGCCGTTCATGATGCCGTTGTAGCCCATGGGGAAGCGACCGCCCGAGGTGTTACCGCAGGCGAATAGGCCCTTGATGGGCTCGAAGCCCTGGCCCTGCACCTGCTGGCGACCGGTGACGAGCAGGCCCGAGGTGGCCACGAGCGATCCGCCGCCCACGCGCTTACCGCAGGGGTATCCGTAGAAGGGGCCTTGGCTGATGGGCCACATGGTCTCGGGGTCGCGGCCGAACTCGGTGTCCTCGCCGCTGTTGTGGGCGGCGTTCCACTTCTCCACAGCTGCCAGGGCATTGGCTTTCACGCCCTCTTCCATGCCCATGAAGTCGCACAGCTCCTCCAGGGTGTCAGCGCAGTAGAGGAATTTGCCGGAGGTGTCGTCGCCGGCCTCGCCGGTGCCCTGGACGGCGTCCATGTAGGACTGCACCTTGGCCACGGTCTCCTCGTCCCACTCCTTGGGAGCAAGATGTCCCGCCAGCTGATTGAGGAACACTTCCTTCCAGTCGGCGCCCCAGATGAGGTAGGCGCGGTCGCCGGGCTCGCGGGCCCCGGCGCAGCCGGATAGGAGCGGACCGCCGAAGGCCTCGTTGCAGTAGCGCTCGCCGTACTTGTTCAGCCACAGGCACTCGATGCCCTCCATGGGGGACAGGGGGATGAAGGCGTGGCTACCCATGTCGCCGCCGGTGGCGATCTCCACCTTGGCGCCGATGCGCATGGCCATGGCGATGCCGCTGCCATCGCGACCGGACATGGCGGCGCAGTCCTTGTACTCGCCCAGCTCGTAGTTCTCACGGCAGATGGCGTTGTACATGGCCGAGTTGCTTCCGATGTCGCCGCAGGCCAGCACCACGGCGCCGCCGTTGTACTGGTGGTATTCGCCCGTGCTGGAATCCTGGGCGATGACGCCCGTTACCTCGGTGCCGTCCTCGTTGTGCACGAGGCGCACGGCGGCCTGGCCGTAGATGAACTGGGCCCCGGCGGCCTTCGCCTTCTCCTGGGAGCGCTTGACGGCATCGGTCATGCCGACGCTGCCGCCGAACTGGCAGGTGCCCACGTAGGAGGTGAAGCCGTTCTTCTTGTAGCTGTAACCGTCAATCACGGGCCAGTTGAGGGGGATGAGCTCGTCCTTCTCCTGCTCAGTGTAGCCGTCAATGAACCAGTCGAGGGCCTCGCCGGAACGGTTCGCGAATTGGGAGATCAGCGTCGGTTGTGCACGGCCGGCGGCGTACATCTGGTACTCGTTCATGAAGTCGACGACGCTGTACTCCGGAATGCCCACACGATCGAGCTGCCAGGAAGAGTTCAGGTGGCCGATATCGTTGCCCAGGGCGCTGAAGGTGTCTTCCGGCTGCATTTCCACGACAACCACGTTCTTGCCCAGCTCGCTCGCGCGTCGGGCCACGGCGGTGCCCGCATGGCCCGCGCCGCAGACGACGATATCCGCATCGGTTACGCTGGCGATGGAGTCATCGGCGATGGCAGGCTCCTCGCCGAGCCATCCGGCACCGAGCACCTCGCCCATGGTCTTACCCTCGTTGCCCGTGGGCGCTGCCGCTCCGGTGGCCGCCATGGCCGGATCGTCGGCCGCGGCCGTTGCCGCCGCTGGTTCCTGGGGGCTGCATCCGGCGATCATGCCGGCACTGGCAGCGCCCAGGGCGATAGCCCCGGCACCGGTCAGGAAGTTGCGGCGGCTAAGCGGAATGCGCCCGCGCCGATCGGCGATGTCGCCGTTGCGATGGTTCGTCATACCCCATCCCCTTTCCTTCGGTTCTCTCATTGCTTTCTCGTGGCCGCCTCGGGACGGCCTGGGGCAACTATGTCCCGTCCTCGGCCCCCGATCCATACCGATAGGGAGGTGAAAAGAGGGGAAAACGCCTCACCACGAGAAGGTGAATTCACTGTTTTCCCTGATGGAGACCGCGGGGCATTTTCGGTGCCGACGGCACGGCCGACGTATAATATCGATGGGAAACAGTCCGTGGAAACGGGAGGGGAGTGGGTCGTGGTAGATGAGAGGGCTGGCGACGTCTCTGGGGACGCGGAAGTTGGGGAGCGTAGAATTGAAGGGGGAGACGGCCCGCGATCCGTTGGCGTTCCGAATGCCTCGTCGGTTCGAGAGCCCTTTCTCTCCGTCTCCCTCTGCGGTGCCAAGGGGCGCATGCTCCTCGGCTTCGCGGCCTTCGTCTCCTGGACCAATCTGCTCATGTGCTTCGAGGGGCTTCTGCGCGACAGTGTTATCTATGGCGGTGGGGTGGTGCACGATCCCTTTCTCGTGGGAGCCTGCGTTGCGGCCGCCCTGCTACTCGTCGCCGCTGCGCTTTGGCGCCCGGGTCTGCGGGAAGGGAAGGAGCCCCGTCCCTTCCGTTCTCCCCATAGGTTTCTCGCTGCCGTTGCCGTCTTGGGAGCGGTGTGCGCCGCGGCCGCCGTGGTGGTAAGCGTCGTAGCCGTTTCCAACGGCCCCCACCTGTGGTTCTTGGCGACGCTTCTCGGCGTGGGTGCCGGATGCTTCATCGCCTGCTTCACCCTGGCATGGGGTTCGGCTATCTCCGCTTTCGATATGCGCGACATCTTGTTCGTGCTCTGCGCGGCGCTTTGCTTGCAGTGGGCGCCCTTTGTGCCGGTGGTCTTTTTCGGGCCTGCGGCCAAGGCCGTCCTCGCCGGAGCGCTGCCGCTGCTATCGTGGGCGTGCCTGCGGGGTTTGGGCAATGGGGGTGCCGAAGAGGGTCTGCCGCGGGTTGCCGCCGCCGCGGCCGGCAAGGGGCCCGAACATCGAGATGGAGTCCTTCCGCGCTTGTGCGGGGCGCTGTTCTGCTTTGCGTTTACCATCGAGTTCGTCTGGACCTGTAACGTGGTGATGGCCGCCGAGCCGCTCGACGAGAGTTTGTTCTGGCTCGTGTATGTCTGCGTGCTGGGTGCGGCAGCGCTCGTCATGGGCGTGATCTTGGGGTTCATGGAGCACTGGCGGACCTATCGCATGGAGCTGTTCTACCGGGCGGCCTTCGCCCTGGCTGTGGTGGGGTCGGTGGCGCTGCCCCTGTCCTACCACCACCTGTTCTTCTCCTATGCTGTCGTCTATGTGGCCTACGCGCTCATCTCCACCACCATGTGGATGCTCGCGTGGGCGGTGATGTTCATGCGGAAATTGGCGCCTCGTCGGGTTATCGGATACGTGTTCGGCCTCCAGTTCCTCGCGTTGCCCTGCGGATTTGCCGCTGCCAAGTCTATGCAGTGGTATGCCGTGTCCCATACAGGCGCAGACCTGTTGCCTTATGTGGGGTTCGCCGCCGTTGCGGTGCTGGTGGTCGCCTATGTGTTCCTCTTGCCCGAGCGCGTGCTGCTGTTGCTCTCGCCGCGCCTTCTGAAGCTATCCCACGAGTCCCTCGATGACCGCTGTCGCGATGCGGCCGCCGCCTTCGGTCTCACCGAGCGGGAGACCGAGATATTCATGCTGCTGGCGCGCGGGCGCGATGTGGGCTATATCGAGAAGACGCTCTTCATCTCCCGCAACACGGTGAACACCCATCGCAAGAACCTCTATCGCAAACTGGGCATCCACACGCAGCAGGAACTGCTCTCTCTCATCGAGGACAATTTGGGGTAGGCCCACGGTTCCGTTGGGGGGCTCCATCGCTCGGCAGAACCACGGGAGGGGGTGGCTGGCCGACTGGTGGCGACGGAGGTGCGTCTTGTCGTTCCCGAATGCCCGAGCAGGCAAGGCCATTCGCCTGTTGGGGTCGTCCGGATGCCTCGACCACCTGCACGATGCCGTGGTCGATTTCGTCTCCCTATTCCACGACAAGGCGCACTCGGGAAGGGATGCGACCGGCTTCTGCGCAGCAGTTCACCGCATCACGCACAAGAGAGGGCTCCCCGCGGGGAGCCCTCTCTGACTTCAGCGTATGTTTGTCGTGCCTAGTAGCGCACGTACACCATGCCGGAGTGGACGCCGGAGACCTTCACCACATCGCCGGAGCGGGGGGCGTGGATCATCTGACCGTCGCCGATGTAGACGCCGCAGTGGTGGCTGTTCACGCAGATGTCGCCCGGCTTCGGGTTCGACACGTGGGGCCAGCCCATGAAGGTGCCGGTGGTGCCCAGGCGGGTGTGGCTGCCGGAGAGGCAGTAGCTCACGAGGCCGGAGCAGTCATAGGAGCTCGGGCCCACGGCACCCCAGGCGTAGGGCTTACCCAGCTCGCCGTAGGCGCGATCCACCACGGTGTTGCCGGAGACGGACTGCGGGCGATTGTTGTTGGAGCTGGAACCGCCGCCACCGCCGCTGGAGCCGCCACCGTTGTCGTCATCGTCGTCGCTGCCACCGCCGTTGTTGCCGGAGTTGGAATTCTGCTGCTCGCGGCGGGCGGCCTCCTCGGCCTCGGCTTGGCGACGGGCCTCCTCCTCGGCAGCCTGGGCGGCAGCGCGAGCGGCGGCCTCGCGGGCCTCCTCCTCCTGGCGCAGCAGCTCGGCGGCCTCGGCGGACAGGGAGTTGTAGGTCTCGGCCATCTGGTCCACCAGGACCTCGGCCTCGGCCTGCACGGCCTCGGCCTCCTTGGCCTTCTGGTCAGCGACATCGCGCTGCTCGGCGTAGACGGCCTTCTCGGACTCCACCTCGGCGCGCAGCGTCTTGGTCTCTTCCACCATGTCCGCATCGTTCTGGTTCATGTCGTTGAGCAGGTCCCAGTTCGAGGCGAAGGCCTGGAACGTGGTGGCGCCCAGCAGCAGATCGAGGAACGTGGACGATCCGGAGCGGTACATGGACCGGGCGCGGTTGCCCAGGTGGTCCTGCAGCTCGCTGATGCGGGAGGAAGCGGTGTCGATGCGACCCTGAGCCTCGTCCATACGGGCCTGGGCGTTATCGCGCTCGGTGCAGGCGTCGAAGTAGGCATCGGAGGCCCGATCGAGCTTCTCCTGCATGGCGTTGAGTTTCTCAAGAGCAGCGTTCGCCTCGGCCTGCTTCTCAGCGGCCGTGACGGCGAGAGCCGGAGTGGGGGTCAGCGTCGGCAGGCACAGGGAAATGCCGAAGACAGCGGCGCCGCCGACAAAGGCACGTCTGCTAAAAGGGCGTGTATGCTCACTCATATAGTGTGACCTCCTGGGGAGCATCTGGTGCGTTCAGTGCAAACTAGTTCGTGTATCATAGCACGCCACGGCCATCTTCACGTCCCTTCCAGAAGGGATTCACAATAGGGAAATCCCCTGAAGGCGCCCCCGCGGGTCTCGATGGTCGTTTCTACCATATATATAGTAAGACGAGGGGGGGGACGGGATTTTGGGGAGGAATGATGGAGACACGCCCGGGGGCGTGTAAACGGTTGACACGTTCGTTGCCGTAGCGTATTATTCCGTTCGCTCGCTTGTTCCGGCGACGGATGCAAACGAGCGGCAGCTTGAAAAGTACACATGAATTCAGCGCCGAAATGGGCGTGTGCCCGAGTGGTTAAAGGGGACGGGCTGTAAACCCGTTGGTTATGCCTACCTAGGTTCGAATCCTAGCGCGCCCACCATTTCGCCTGCGTAGCTCAGTCGGTAGAGCACTTCGTTGGTAACGAAGAGGTCACCGGTTCAAGTCCGGTCGCAGGCTCCACCTGGCGGTGTAGCTCAGTTGGTCAGAGCACACGGTTCATACCCGTGGCGTCACTGGTTCAAATCCAGTCACCGCTACCATTAGATTTACCGCGCCCTCCGGGCGCGTTTATTTTGTTGAAATCGAATCGCCACCACCCTTGAAGGAGGATGAAACATGGCTAAGGAGAAGTTCGAGCGTTCCAAGCCGCATGTTAACATCGGTACCATCGGTCACGTCGACCATGGCAAGACGACGCTCACCGCTGCCATCTCCAAGACCCTGTCTGACAATGATGGCTCCCACGGCACCGCTAATGCCGACTTCACCGCCTTCGACATGATCGACAAGGCCCCCGAGGAGCGCGAGCGCGGCATCACCATCTCCATTGCTCACATTGAGTACGAGACCGATACCCGTCACTACGCTCACGTGGACTGCCCCGGTCACGCCGACTACGTGAAGAACATGATCACCGGTGCTGCTCAGATGGACGGCGCTATCCTGGTCATCGCTGCCACCGACGGCCCCATGGCCCAGACTCGCGAGCACATCCTGCTCGCCCGTCAGGTCGGCGTGCCCTACATCGTGGTCTTCCTGAACAAGTGCGATATGGTCGACGACGAGGAGCTCATCGAGCTCGTCGAGATGGAAGTGCGCGAGCTGCTCGACTCCTACGAGTTCCCGGGCGACGACACCCCCATCATCCGCGGTTCTGCTCTGAAGGCCCTCGAGGGCGACAAGGAGTGGCAGGAGAAGGTTTGGGAGCTCATGGATGCCGTGGACTCCTACATCCCCACCCCCGAGCGCGACGTCGACAAGCCGTTCCTGATGGCTGTCGAGGACACCATGACCATCACCGGCCGCGGCACTGTTGCCACTGGTCGTGTGGAGCGCGGCGTTCTGCACGTGAACGACCCGCTGGAGATCGTCGGTATCAAGGAGACCCAGAACACGGTCTGCACCGGTATCGAGATGTTCCGCAAGCTGCTGGACGAGGCTCAGGCCGGCGACAACATCGGCTGCCTGCTCCGCGGCATCAAGCGCGAGGAGATCGTGCGCGGCCAGGTTCTCTGCAAGCCCGGTAGCGTGACCCCGCACACTGAGTTCGAGGGCCAGGTCTACATCCTGACCAAGGAAGAGGGCGGCCGTCACACCCCGTTCTTCGATGGCTATCGTCCGCAGTTCTACTTCCGCACCACCGACGTGACCGGCGTGGCTCACCTGCCCGAGGGCACCGAGATGGTTATGCCTGGCGACAACGTGACGATCAAGGGCGAGCTCATTCACCCCATCGCCATGGAGGAAGGCCTCAAGTTCGCTATCCGCGAGGGTGGCCGCACCGTTGGCTCCGGCCGCGTGACCAAGATCTTCAAGTAAGCTCGCTTATCTGAAGTTTGTTTGCAGGGCCTGCTCTTCACCGAGCGGGCCCTGCTTCCCCCGCGCTTCATGTGTATAATCCAATCTGCATTTTGGTTTTATAGGTAAAAGGAGAATTCATGCGTACTCTGGTCACCCTGGCCTGCACCGAGTGCAAGCGCCGTAACTACACGACCAAGAAGAACAAGCAGAACAATCCTGACCGCATCGAGTTCAAGAAGTACTGCAAGTGGTGCAACAAGCACACCCTGCACAAGGAAACCCGATAAGAGGTTAGGTTCTGAAACAGGCATAGGCCAGTAGCTCCAATTGGTAGAGCGGCGGTCTCCAAAACCGCATGTTGGGGGTTCGAGTCCCTCCTGGCCTGCCAGCTTGTTTACGTGAGCAGCCTAGAGGCTGCTTTTTTGGCGATTAGAGAAAAGATTATTTCCGTAAGGAACCCCATGGCTAAGAAATCAAAGACACAGAAGGCAAAGGCTTCCGCTGCTCGCCAGCAGCGCAAGATCGAGCGTGAGCTCGAGGCCGCCAACCTTCAGCCGGCCAAGGCCGAGGAGGCAGCTCCCGAGAAGAAGGGGCTGTTCAAGAAGAGCCCCGATGCCTCTGCGTCCTCCGATAGCGGCAAGCCCGCAAAGAAGGCCGAGGAGAAGCCGAAGAAGAAGCGCTTCCAGTTCCTTCGCGATGTGAAGGCCGAGATGAAGCGCGTCACCTGGCCGACTCGCACCGACGTCCTGCGTTGGAGCGGCGTGGTCGTGGTGGCCCTGCTGTTCTTCGGTATCTTCGTGGCGATTCTCGACAACGCGATCATCACGCCGTTGCTCGTGCTGATCTCCGGCATCTCTCTGGGATAGGAGCTAGAACCAATGGCTAAGAAGTGGTACGTGCTGCACACCTATTCCGGTTACGAGAACAAGGTGAAGAGCAACCTGGAGCAGCGTATCGAGGTCATGGGCCTCGAGAACAACGTCTTCGGCATTGAGATCCCCACCGAGATGGTCACCGAGATCAAAGAGGGCGGCCGTCGCGTCGAGAGCGAGAAGAAGGTGTTCCCGGGCTACGTGCTCGTGCGCATGGAGCTCGACGATCGCAGCTGGGCTGCGGTGCGCAACACTCCCGGCGTCACCGGCTTCGTGGGCAGCCAGGGCAACCCCCAGGCGCTCACCCGTGAGGAGTACAACAAGATCATGAAGCGCACGAGCCGCGAGGCTCCGAAGAAGACCTCCTCCAACCTGGAGGTCGGCCAGTCGGTGAAGGTCACCCACGGCCCCCTTGCCGAGTTCGACGGCACGGTGTCCGAGGTTATGCCCGAGGCCGGCAAGGTCAAGGTCATGGTCTCCATCTTCGGTCGCGAAACCCCCGTCGAGCTGTCGTTCGACCAGGTGGCCAAGATTTAATTGTGCAAGCACTTTGACTTGAGGGGTTGTGCCCGCGTGGACCGGGGCTTCTCACGAACCTCGAGTTTATAGTGATAGAGAAGTAGTAGTCGATTCATCTGAAAGGTAGTCACAGATGGCTGACAAGAAAGTCACCGGATTTGTAAAGCTGCAAATCCCCGCCGGTGCCGCTAACCCGGCTCCCCCGGTTGGTCCCGCCCTTGGCGCCCAGGGCGTCAACATCATGCAGTTCTGCCAGGCGTTCAACGCCCAGACGCAGGACCAGGCCGGCACCATCATCCCCGTTGAGATCACCGTCTACGAGGACAAGTCCTTCACCTTCGTGTGCAAGACCCCTCCGGCGGCCGTGCTCATCAAGGAGAAGCTCGGCATCAAGAGCGGCGCCGCCATTCCGCAGATTCAGGTGGCCGGCACCCTCACCGAGGACCAGCTCCGCGAGATCGCCGAGATCAAGATGCCCGACCTGAACGCCAACACCATTGAGGCCGCCATGGAGATCGTGGCCGGCACCGCCCGCTCCATGGGCGTGCGCATCGAGGGCCGCGAGATGAAGAAGAAGTACGTGCCCAGCCGCAAGGTGGCCGCGATGCTTCAGGGCAAGGCCGTCGACTAGTTTGTAAGCAGGGCTTGCCTCTGTGCAAGCTGAACCAGTGGAAGGGCTAGAAGCGCCCGCCATTACCACGAAAGGAATTGCAATGAGCAAGAAGTCCAAGAAGTACGTTGCCGCTGAGGCGCAGATTCCGGCCGAGCCGGTGTCCCCGCTGGCGGCCATGGAGCTGCTGAAGGAGATCTCCACGGCCAACTTCGACGAGACCGTGACCGGCGACTTCCGCCTGGGCATTGATACCCGTCAGGCCGACCAGCAGCTGCGCGGCACCGTGAGCCTGCCCAACGGCTCCGGCAAGACCGTGCGCGTGGCCGTGTTCGCCGAGGGCGCTGCCGCCCAGGCCGCCGAGGAGGCGGGCGCCGACATCGTGGGCACCGACATCCTCATGGAGCAGATCCAGGCCGGCGAGTTCAACTTCGACGCCGCCGTGGCTACCCCGGATCAGATGGGCAAGGTCGGCCGTCTCGGCAAGATCCTCGGCCCCCGCGGCCTCATGCCGAACCCGAAGCTGGGCACCGTCACCAACGACGTGGCCAAGGCCATCAACGAGCTGAAGGGCGGCCGCGTGGAGTACCGCGCCGACCGTTACGGCATCGCCCACGTCATCCTCGGCAAGGTGTCCTTCACCGCCGAGCAGTTGGCCGAGAACTACGGCGCCGTCTACGACGAGATCCTGCGCATGAAGCCGGCCGCGGCCAAGGGCAAGTACGTGAAGTCCGTCACCGTCTCGGGCACCATGACCCCGGGCGTGGCCGTGGACTCCTCCGTGACCCGCGCCTACACCCAGGCTGCCGAGTAGCCGACACGCTTCTCTATCAGTAAGAAGAGCCCCGCGACTGTTCCGGTCGCGGGGCTCTTTTGCGTTTCGGGATGGGGGAGGGGCCTGAGGGCGCGGTCGCTCCCTTCTGTGCGGCCCTTATTCGCCGAAGAAGTCGTGGGAGATGCGCTCGTAGAAGGTGGCACCGCCGGCGCGCAGGAGCGTGACCGGATAGGGGGCGCACTGCACGTAGAGCTTCTCGAGGGAGTGCTCGAAGGGGACGATCTCGCCGTCGACGAACAGGGTGGCGTCGCGGTAGTCCTCGGTGTCGTCGAAGGTGACCTCGATGACGTCGCTGGCATCGGTGACGATGGCCCGGGAATGGAGGGTGTGGGGGGCCAGGGGCACAGCCACCATGCCGGTGAAGCGGGGCGAGACGAGGGGGCCGCCGGCCGAGAGGGCGTAGGCGGTGGAACCGGTGGCCGTGGAGACGACGAGGCCGTCCCCGCGCATGCGGGCGACGTGGATGCCGGAGATATCGAGGGACAGCTCGATGATGCGGCCGAGGGCGCCGCGGGTGATGGCCACCTCGTTCAAGGCGATGAAGTGGCGGATGCCGGCCATGCCGCGCAGGTTCACGCCGAACTTGTCCGGCGGCATCATGGTGCCCCCGATGGAGACCGCGTCGGGATCGATGGAGGCGGCATAGGCCTCTTCGCTGATTTCCTGGGGCGCCAAGAGGCCCCCGTCGCCGTCGCCGTAGGGGTCGGCCTCGCCCTCGCAGACCACGCGCACGGCCAAGAGGCTGCGGCGCTCGGCCACCAGTTCCCCGGCCAGGGCCTCGGCCACGAGGGGCACAAGGCCGCCGTCTTCGGCGTTGGCGAGAAAGCCCAGGCGGCCGAAGTTCACGGGCAGGATGGGCACCTGGCGGTCGTTCAGGAGGTGCACCGTGTGGAGCACCGTGCCGTCGCCGCCGAGCACGATGGCCATGTCGAGGTTCTCGGGTAACTGGGCGCGGATGGCGGCGCGGCCCTGGTCGTTGCCGAGGGAGGCGGAATCGGCCACGAGGGCCCGCACGCCCTGCTCGCCCAGGTAGGCGGTCAGCAGCAGCGAGGCGTCCACGGCCTGCGGATTGGAGTTATTGCGCACAACAAGTATCTGCATAGGGCTTCACTTTCCCAACTTTGCTATGATTGTCGATTATACCCGATGGTTCCCTAAGGCGCGTTCATGCCAGATAAGCTCCAACGAGCACGACACATCAAGTCCCGCCCGGTCTCCGCCTCCGCAGGGGCCTCTGCGCCCGTGGCGCGGTCCCGCCGCAACGGCGGGGCTGCGGAAGCCGCGCGGCCCGGGGCCGGGGCCGACGGGGCCGTGGGGCCCGCGACGGATGCGCGCAGGGCCGCAGCTCGGAACGACGCCCCGGAGGCGGGCGCGCCCGCAGCGCCCCTGCCCAATACCAACAATCCCCGTTGGCTGAAAGAGGCCCGTGAGCTGCCGGCCCGCGGCCGCCATCGCGGCTCCGACAAGACGCTCGTGAACCCGCCGACCGATCCCGGGGCCACGGGGCTCATTCCCGTGGTGGGGGCCCATGCCGGGCTCGACCGTACCATTCCCTCGGCGGTGATGGAACAGTCCATCCGCCAGCAGGAGGTGCTGGCCGTCGAGGAGGCGGCCGCCCCCGGCGCCCTGGCCGCCGAGACCGCCGTGCCCGACGAGATGGCCCGAGCCGAATCGGTGGGGGCCAGCGCGGCCCTCATCTCCATCTGCGTCATCGTCTCCCGCATCACCGGCTTCGCCCGCACCTGGGCCATGGCCTTCGCGCTGGGCTCCACCTTCGTGTCCAGTTCCTACCAGGTGGCCAACAACCTGCCGAACATGCTCTACGAGCTGGTCATGGGCGGCATGCTCATCACGGCGTTTCTGCCGGTGTACCTGTCGGTGAAAAAGCAGCTCGGCCACGAGCGGGGCAACGCCTACGCCTCGAATTTGCTCACCATCGTGGTGGCCCTGCTCGCCGTAGTGTCGGTGCTCTGCATCGTCTTCGCCGGGCAGGTCATCTACACCCAGAGCTTCTACTCGAACCAGGACGAGATGGCGCTCGCTACCTTCTTCTTCCAGTTCTTCGCCGTGCAGGTGGTGTTCTATGGGGCCTCTTCCATCGTGTCGGGGCTGCTGAACGCCAACCGGGAGTACTTCTGGTCGTCGTTCGCCCCGGTGTTCAACAACGTCATCGTCATCGCCTCGTTCATCCTGTACGCAGTGCTGGCCTCCCATGACCAGAACCTGGCCTACTTCGCCATTGCCATCGGCAACCCGCTTGGCGTGTTCGTGCAGATGGCCTTCCAGATTCCCGCCCTTAGGAAGGTGGGCATTCGCCTGCGCCCGCGCATCGACCTGCACGACCCGGCTTTGGTGGACACGCTGCGCCTGGGGGCGCCGGCCATCTTCGTGACCGTGTGCTCCTTTGCCACGGTATCGGCCCAGAACGCCGCCTCCTATGTGTTCGCCGACAACGGTCCGTCGGTCATCGCCTACGCGCGGCTGTGGTTCACCTTCCCGTACTCGTTTCTGGCGGTGCCGGTGACCACCACGCTGTTTACTGAGTTGTCGGAGATGCAGGCCGATGGGAACGTGCGGGGCGTGGTGGCCGGCATCATCGACGGCACGCGGCAGATCCTGTTCCTCATGGTGCCCATGGCGCTGTACCTCATGGTGTTCGCCACGCCGCTCGTGACCCTGTACCATATCGGCGCCTTCACCGAGGACGCCATCGCCCAGATTGCCCACTATCTGGCGGTCATGGCCGTGGCCCTGCCGTTCTACGGGGTGAACGCCTACCTGAACAAGATATTCAGCTCCATCCGGCGCATGGGCGTGTTTTCGGTCATCAATTTCGTCGCCGTGGCGGCCCAGGTGGCCGTGACCGTGGGGGCCGCGGCGGCCTACCAGGCCGGCTACGCCGTCACCCTGGAGGCCATTGCCGCATCGACCATCGTGTCCTACGTGATCGGCGACGGAGTGGCCTTCATCTATCTGCGCTGGCACTACGGCCCCATGGGCCTGGGGGGCGTGGTGCGCTCGCTGCTGCTGGCCGTGGCCCTCGGCGGGGCCGGGGCGGCCGTGGGCTATGGGGTGCTCGTAGGGCTGTCGCTGGGCTTCGGCCCGCTGAACGGCAGTGTGGGGCAGGCCTTTGCCTATATCGTCGTCGGCGGCGTGGCGGCCCTGGCCGTGACTTACGGTCCTGCGGTGCACTGGAACTGGCCCGAGGCATCGTTCATTGCCGGAGCCGTGCGCAAGGTCGCCCGGAGGCTGCGGCGCTAGGAGCAGCAGGGCGCGATGACCCGAAACCTGCGGCGCGGCGGCCGATGGAGCGCGATGCCCCGATGGCCGCCGCGCCTATGCGAGAGGAGGCGGCCCGTGGCCGTGAAGTTGAAGTCCCCGGCCCAGATCGAGGCCATGAGGGAGGCCGGCCGCGTGTCGGCCCTGGCCCTGCGCCGGGTGGGGGAGGCGGTGGAGCCGGGCGTCACCACGGCCGAGCTGGACGCCATTGCCGAGCGGGTCATCCGCGCCGAGGGCGGCATCCCCGCCTTCAAGGGCTACGGCGGTTTCCCGGGCTCCATCTGTGCCTCGGTGAACGACGCGGTGGTGCACGGCATTCCCTCGAAGAAGGTGCGCCTGCGCGCGGGCGATATCATCTCCATCGACACGGGGGCCATCGTGGACGGCTGGGTGGGCGACAACGCCTGGACCTACCCGGTGGGAGAGGTGGCGCCCGAGACGGCGCGGCTTCTGGCCGTGGGGGAGCAGTGCCTGTGGGAGGGGCTCGCGGCGGCGTGCCCCAAGAAGCGCCTGGGGGATATCGGGCATACAGTGCAGTCCCTGGCCGAGGCGGCCGGGTTCTCTGTGGTGCGCGAGTACGTGGGCCACGGCATCGGCCGGGATATGCACGAGGATCCCAATGTACCGAACTTCGGCCGGCGCCGCACGGGGTTGAAGCTGCTGCCCGGCATGGTGCTGGCCATCGAGCCCATGGTGAACGCCGGCACCCGCAAGACCGTGCAGGGCCCCGACGGCTGGCTCGTGCGCACCCGGGACGGGCGCCCCTCGGTGCACTTCGAGAAGACCGTCGCCATCACCGAGGACGGTCCGGTCATTCTGACGACCGAGGAAGGCCACGAGCGCCCGGTGTAGGGCTGCCGACGCCTGACGCTGTGTCGCTCTCTCCTAATCGCCGCTTTTGCGCTCGTTCACGGCTTCTACGAATGCCTTGAAGAGAGGGTGGGGCTTGCCGGGGCGGCTCTTGAACTCGGGGTGGGCCTGGCTGGCCATGAAGAAGGGATGGTCGGGCAACTCTACCATCTCCACCAGCCGCTCGTCGGGGGAGAGGCCCGAGACCACGAGGCCCGCTTCCGCGAGCCGGTCGCGGTAGGCGTTGTTCACCTCGTAGCGGTGGCGGTGCCGCTCGTAGACCACCGGCTCGCCATAGGCCTCCGCAGCCCGCGTGCCGGGCGCCACCTTGCAGGGGTAGGCCCCCAGGCGCATGGTGCCGCCCTTGTCCTCCACGTCCTCCTGCTCGGGCATGAGGTCGATGACGAAGGGCGCCCCTTCGGCGGCCTCGTCGGCGAACTCGGCCGAGGTGGCGCCCTCAAGGCCGCACACGTCGCGGGCGAATGCGCAGACGGCCGCCTGCAGCCCCAGGCAGATGCCGAGGAAGGGCACGCCGTGCTCGCGGGCGTAGCGGGCCGCGGCGATCTTGCCCTCGAAGGCTCGCTGCCCGAAGCCGCCCGGCACGAGGATGCCGTCCATGGCGCCGAGCACCTTCTCCGCGTTCTTGTCGGTAAGCTCCTCCCCGTCGATGAGGTGCACGTTCACCTTGCGCCCCACCGCGATGCCGGCGTGCCCGAGTGCCTCGTTCACCGACAGGTAGGCGTCGGGCAGGCTCACGTACTTGCCCACCACGGCGATGTCCAGCTCGCCTGAGCAAGCGTCCTTCGCTTTCAGGAAGGCCCGCCACGGCGCCAGCTTTATCTTGCGCGGGGCCAGGCCCATCTTCGCGAGGGCCGAGATGTCGAAGCCCTGCTCGTATAGGGCGATGGGCACCTCGTAGATGGAGGGCGCATCGGGACAGGCGAGCACATCGTCGGCATCCACATCGCAGAACAGGGCGATCTTCTCGCGCACGCCGTCTTCGATGGCATGATCGCTGCGGCACACAATGAAGTCGGGCTGCACGCCTAAGGAGCGCAGCTCTTTCACCGAGTGCTGGGTGGGCTTGGTCTTCACCTCGTGGGCCGCCGCGATGTAGGGTACGAGCGTCACGTGCACGAAGAGCACGTTGCCGGGTCCCGCCTCCTTCTTGAACTGGCGGGCCGCCTCGATGAAGGGCAGGCCCTCGATGTCGCCGATGGTGCCGCCGATTTCCGAGATGACGATGTCGGCGCCTGACTGCTCGGCGGCCCGACGGATGCGCTCCTTGATGGCCTCGGTCACGTGCGGGATGACCTGCACGGTGCCGCCGAGGAAGTCGCCGCGCCGCTCGCGGGCGATCAGCGTCTGGTAGATGGAGCCTTGGGTGAAGTTGCTCTCGCGGGTGAGGTTCTCGTCGATGAATCGCTCGTAGTGGCCCAGGTCCAAATCTCCCTCATGACCGTCCTCGGTGACGAATACCTCGCCGTGCTGGAACGGGCTCATGGTGCCCGGGTCCACGTTCAGGTACGGATCCATCTTCTGCATGGTCACCTTATAGCCGCGCGCCTTCAACAGTTGGCCGAGGGACGCGGCGGTGATGCCCTTGCCCAGCGACGAGACGACGCCTCCGGTTACGAAGATGTGCTTGGCCATAAACGCTCCTTTCGCCGTGTCGCCCGCGCTCGGGCATAAAAATACGTCGGAGTGGGCACTGCCCTCTTCCAACGTCGTTCCATGATGGGCCGCCAATGTTTCCAATGGGAAACGCGCGAGGAATGTAACGGGCTCGAAACAGAGGCGCGTGGGAAGCGTGACATTCCGACAACGGGGCATTCATCGCGTGGTGACAGATAGGGCGTGCCCAGCTCTTTGCGGGAGGGTCATCTTTAGAGTAGGGGCCACGCAGTTACACCCCGAGAAAGGAACCCCCTATGTCTACGCTGCTCGTGCTCGGCTATCCCACCGAGGATAAGGCCAAGGCCGCCTACAACGAGATTCTGAATCTCGGCAACGATTTCATCGTGAACATCCAGTCCGTCGCCGTGGTAGCCCGTCGCGACAACGGCAAGTTCGACGTCGTGACCCCCGGCGCCCCCATCGGCAACTCCACGGTATGGGGCCTGTTCTGGGGCATGCTCTTCGGGCTCATCTTCCTCATCCCCTTCTGGGGCGCTGCCCTGGGCGCGGGCCTGGGCGCCATCACCGGCTTCTTCGTGAAGCGCGGCGTGGACGAGGACTTCCAGGACCGTGTGCGCGGTCTGCTGAACGACCGGGATTCCGCCGCCGTGTTCATGGTGGTCAACGAGATGACCGAGGACAAGTTCGTGGCCGCCATGCGCCCCTTCGGCGGCGACGTGCTCCAGACCTCGCTGTCCATCAAGGACGAGGAAGAGCTCAAGTGCGAGCTCGGCAAGTGCTAGCTCGCTGAGCGCTTCGCTCGATAGGTGCGGGCCTGAGGCCCCGTCCTTCGTCTCGCCACTTCAGGGCGTCGGCTTCGGCCGGCGCCCTTTTTGTGCTGGATCCCACTTTCCCGGACCGTTATAGCGCACCCTGCTGGAGCGGTTTGCAGCTCCGGCGGCGCACGATGGCGACGGCCCCGGAGCGGCAACGGCTCTGTGCAGAAGCCGCGAACGCGATGATTTAACGGAGGCGAAACGAGCCCCTGCGCTATACTGAATCGGTTATCAGCGCGGGCCTGCGCCAGCGCTGCCGAAGTTCGATCGCCCATCGAAGGAGTGCCACCTATGCGCGAAGGATTCGACAACGACAAGTACATCGAGCTGCAGGCGGAGCGCATTCGCGAGCGCATCGACCAGTTCGGCGGCAAGCTCTACCTCGAATTCGGCGGCAAGCTCTTCGACGACTACCACGCCTCCCGTGTGCTGCCGGGCTTCAAGCCCGACACGAAGATCTCGATGCTCCAGTCCATGAAGGACGAGGCGGAGATCGTCATCGCCATTAACGCCAATGACATCGAGCGCTCGAAGGTGCGCGGCGACTTGGGCATCACCTACGATGAGGACGTGCTGCGCCTCATGGACATCTTCCGCTCCATGGGCTTCAAGGTGGGCTCCGTCGTCATCACCCGCTACGCGAACCAGCCCAACGCCGATCTGTTCCGCAAGCGGCTCACGGCCATGGGCATCACGAGCTACCTGCATTACCCCATCGCCGGTTACCCCAACGACATCGACCACATCGTGTCCGACGAGGGCTTCGGCAAGAACGACTACATCGAGACCGAGCGGCCCCTCGTGGTGGTGACCGCGCCCGGCCCCGGCTCCGGCAAGATGGCCACCTGCCTCTCGCAGCTGTACCACGAGCACAAGCGCGGGGTCACGGCCGGCTACGCCAAGTACGAGACCTTCCCCATTTGGAACCTGCCGCTCACCCATCCGGTGAACATCGCCTACGAGGCGGCCACGGCCGATCTGGACGACGACAACATCATCGATCCCTTCCATTTGGAAGCCTACGGCGAGACCACGGTGAACTACAACCGCGACGTGGAAATCTTCCCTGTGCTGCGGGCCACCATGGAGCGCATCGCGGGGGCGTGCCCCTACCAGTCGCCCACGGACATGGGCGTGAACATGGCCGGCGTGGCCATCTCCGACGACGAGGCCTGCCGCGATGCCGGCAACAACGAGATCGTGCGCCGCTACTTCCAGACCGCCGAGGAGATCAAACGCACGGGTACCGGCGAAGAGGCCCTGAAGAAGATCGAGCTGCTCATGAACCAGGCTGGTATCAACCAGAACCTGTCCCCGGCCCGTTCGGCGGCGCTGCTGAAAGAGGAGACCACGGGCGGTCCGGCCGGCGCCATGGTGCTGCCCGACGGGCGCGTAGTCACGGGCAAGACCGGTAACCTTCTGGGCGCTGCCTCGGCCCTGCTCATGAACGCGCTCAAGGGCGTCTCGGGGGTGGATGACGAGCTCTACGTCATCTCCGACGAGGTGCTGGAGCCCATCTGCCACCTGAAGACGGCCCACCTGCGCAGCCACAATCCGCGCCTGCACTCCGACGAGACGCTGCTGGCTCTGTCCATCTCCTCGGTGCACAATCCCCTGGCGGCCGAGCTCATCGACAACGCGGACAAGCTGCGCGGCTGCGATGCCTACTTCTCGGTCATCATCTCGGCGGCCGACGAGAAGTTGTACCGCACGCTCGGCATCAACGTGTGCTGCGAGCCGAAGTACGAGCAGCACCGCTACTACCACAAATAGGCCGCGGGAACGCGACCATGGAGCCGTTGTTTGCGGACGGGGCGCTCACGGTGCCCTTCGGCGCCGACTTCTTCTCGGTGGCCGTGGGCGTGATCACCGGCGCCATGTTCGCCTGCGACCGCAAGCTGGATATCGTGGGCACCATCGTGCTCGGGCTCATGACCGCCTACGGCGGCGGCATCATCCGCGACCTGCTGCTACAGGACGACGGCGTGTACTTCATGGAGCATCCGAGCGTCATCCTCATCTGCATCGGCCTGGCCGTGTTCGTGTTCTACTTCCGCGGGCTGTTCCGCCATTCGGGCCAGCTGCTGTTCTTCGCCGACGCCCTGTCGGTGGCCCTGTTCGCCCTGGCCGGGGCCAACAAGGCCTTCGCCTGCGGAGAGGGTTTCGTCATGGTGGTCATCCTTGGGGCGCTCACCAGCGTGGGCGGCGGCGCCCTGCGCGACATCGCCGTGGGGGAGACGCCGGGAGTGTTCCAGCGCTCGAACTTCTACGCCGTGGCCGGCTTCGGCGGAGCGCTCGTGTTCGGGGCCATGGCCTTCGCCGGCGCACCGCTCGTACTGGCGGCCCTGGCCTGCGTGTTCACCGTGGTATTCCTGCGCTACCTGTCGGTGTACTTCGATTGGAAGACGGCCGACGAGGCCGATCTCACGCCGAAGGTGTCCCGCGGGGCCCACGCGGCCAAGGACTTCTGCGGCGAGCTGTTCCGCCGCGCCACCCTGCACCGCAAGCGCGAGTCGGCGATAAAGGTGCCCTTCTTCCGCAAGCGCGGGGAATAGGGGATTGCCGACGCGCGTGGCCGGCGTTCGCGGCGCGTCCCTTGCCCTACGGAAGCGTGACGCGCGCGGCAACGACGGCGCCTCAGGCGCGCCATCGTGGCATACTGGGCGAAAACCCCGTTCCGAGGAGCGAACTATGACCGCGAATTCCGCTACCACGCCGCGCATTCTCATCGTGTACACCGGCGGCACCATCGGCATGACCGAGGATCTGGCCACCGGGGCGCTCGTGCCCTTCAGCTTCGACCACCTCATGAGGAACGTCCCGAAGATCGGCCGGCTCGGCTACGCGTTGGATCACGTGGAGATTGACCCGCCCATTGATTCGTCGAATATGAACCCGACCCACTGGGCCCAGGTGGCGAAGATGATCGCCGATGCCTACGACGATTTCGACGGTTTCGTGGTGCTGCACGGTACCGATACCATGGCCTACACGGCCTCGGCCCTGTCCTTCATGCTGCGCGGCCTGGCCAAGCCGGTCATTCTCACGGGCAGCCAGCTGCCCATCGGCGAGATTCGCGAGGACGGCACCGAGAACCTCATCACGGCCTTGCAGATCGCTGCGGCCCGTACCGAGGACGAGGCGCCCATGGTGCAGGAGGTGGCCATCTCCTTCGGGCGCCATCTGTGGCGCGGCAACCGGGCCATGAAGGTGAGCTCCACGAACTTCGGCGCCTTCGCCTCACACAACTACCCGCCCCTGGCCGACATGGACCTGCATATCGTGTACCGCGAGCGGCTGCTGGCCCGGCCCGCGGCGAGCGCAACCCTGACACCGCTCTACACCATGGACGATGCCGTGGCCGTGGCCTTCCTGTACCCGGGCATCACCGAGGCGGCCCTGCGGCCCCAGCTTCTGGCTTCCGGTACCAAAGCCGTGCTGCTGCGCACCTTCGGCGCCGGCAACGCCCCCACCGAGACCTGGTTCACCGATCTGGTGGCCGAGGCCGTAAAGGCGGGGAAAGTGGTGGTGAACGTGACCCAGTGCCCCGCAGGGGGTGTGGAGGAGAAGCGCTACGCCACCGGCGATGCCCTGGCCCGGGCCGGCGTCGTGTCGGGCTACGACATGACCTGCGAGGCGGCCCTCACCAAGCTCATGCACCTGTTCGGCCAGGGCCTCACCGCCGCGGAAGTGACCGCCGCCATGGTAAAGCCCCTCGCCGGCGAAATGACTGTGGGGGAGTAGTCCTTACATCTTATCGCGGGGATGGGCGTGGGCGTATTCCTCGTGGAGGTGGGTGCGATCCAAGTGGGTGTACACCTGTAGGGTGGACATGTCGGCGTGGCCGAGAATCTCCTGGAGCACGCGCAGATCGGCGCCGCCCTTCAGCATGTGGGTGGCGAAGGAGTGGCGCAGGGTGTGGGGGTGCAGGTTGTAGCGGCCGATGGAGGCCCCGGCCTTGCGCACGAGGTTGAACACGCTCTGGCGCCCGAGGCGGCCGCCCCGCTGGTTGAGGAACACCGCCCCCTCGCTGGCCCCGTCGCCGCGGGACGCGCCGCGGGCGAGGGAGGGCCGGCCGTCGGCCAGGTAGGTGCGCAGGGCCCGCTCGGCGGCGCCGGCGATGGGCACGATGCGCTCCTTGGCCCCCTTGCCGAATACGCGGAGGAAGCCGTCGTCCAGGTACAGGTTGTCCAGGTTGAGCCCGCATATCTCGCTGGCCCGCAGTCCGCATCCGTAGAGCACCTCCAGCAGGGCGCGGTCCCGCAGCCCGCTCGGGCGCTCGTCGATGTAGGTATCCAGCATGCGCCCCACCTCTTCGATGGACAGCACGTCGGGCAGTCGCTCGGCCGCCCGGGGGGCGTCCACGGCCTCGGCCGGGTTGCCCGCGGCCAGCCCTTCCCGCACGAGGAACTTGTGATAGCCGCGCACCGCCGAGATGCGCCGCCGCACCGTCGTGGCGGCCAGGCCCTCCTCGGCCAGGCTTCCCTCGTAGGCGACGACGACCTCCCGTGTGACCGCCTCGAAGGAGCCTATGCCCTGGCCATCGAGGAAGGCGAGATAGCCCTCCAGATCGCGCCGGTAGGCCTCGGCCGTGCGGGGAGAGGCGCCCCGCTCGATGCGCAGGTGCGACATATATTCGTCGAGGGCGTTCTCGAATTCAAACACGGCTCTCTCCTTTAAGGTGGCTCCCGTTGCGCCGGCGCCCCGCCATCGGCGGAGCCCCTCCGGTTCCGCCGTGGGTCTCTTCCAGGGCGGCGGTTGATCCGGCATCGCCATTGTACCCGTTGGGCCGCACCGCTCGCGGCGCGGTTTGCACGTCCTCTCCAAATCTCGCCCACAGCACCGTGACAAGCGGCTCGCTCCGAAGTTATCCACCGTCCTTGCACCGATTGGGCATATCTAGTGGTGCATTGTTCGTTTCCCCTAATACGAATACAAGATATTGATTTCATTCAGAATGTCGTGCGATCACTCTCTATATCTTGCGGGTAACAAGTGGGGCAAAATAACGGCAAAAGTGGAGCAAAATGTTGCGATGTGGGGCATTGTGGGGTAATATGCAGTCCATGGAAAACGACCGAGCGGGATTTCGTAACGCACCACACACGAATTCAAATCCCACTCAAAACGCAGCACGGGAAAGGACGTGAGTGCCCCAAGCTACCGACATGGAAGCCGCCGACGAGCTGCCTCGCACCGAGGTAGACCTGAACGGCGAGTTTCATCTCAAGGTCGACGGCAAGGGGCGCGTCACCCTTCCCGCGAAGTTCCGCAAGGTTCTTTCCAAAGATCTCGTGGTTACTCTGGAGCCTACCGACGAATGCGTCTACGCGTTCGAGGCGCCGGACTTCAACCAGTGGGTGGAGCGGCTCATGGACGGCGCGTTCCCCGAGCGTCGGGAGAACGATCGCGTGCAGGAGCGCACCCACCGCAAGTTGAAGAGCCGGGCCGACAGCGTCGAGGTGGATTCGGCGGGGCGCATCATGCTCTCGGCCGATACGCGCGCCAAGTGCGGCATCGCCAAGGACATCGTGCTCGTGGGCAACGGCAAGCGCTTCGAGATCTGGGATGCCGAACGCTACGAGGCCATGATGGACGATGTCGATCTGGGCCTGCTGTTCACCTAGGTGAGGGCGTAAGGCGAGAGAACCATGACAAGGGAATATCGGCACATACCTGTTCTTCTGACCGAGTGCATCGACTACCTGGACCTGGACCATCATCCGGTCTTCGTCGATGCGACGCTCGGCTTTGCGGGGCACTCCTTCGAGGCCGCCCGCAAGCTGGGGCGCGACGGACTGCTCATCGGCATCGACCAGGACGAGGTGGCCCTCGCAAGCGCCACCGAGAAGTTGGAATCGATTCCGGCGACGGACCGTCCCGAGCTGGCCTTGCTGCGCGGCAACTTCGGAGACCTCGACGAGCTTCTGTGCTCCTGCGAGATTCCGGGCATCGACGCCATTCTGTTCGATCTCGGTGTCTCCTCGGTGCAGATCGACACGCAATCACGCGGCTTCTCCTTCAAGGAGAACGGCCCGCTCGACATGCGGATGGATCCGGGCAAACAAACCCTTACCGCAGCAGAGATCGTCAACACCTACAACGCAGCAGATCTCGCTCGGATCATTCGCGCCTACTCGGACGAGAAATGGGCGAGCCGCATCGCGGACTTCATCGTGAAGGCCCGCGAAGGGGCTCCCATCGAAGAGAGTGGGCAGCTGGTCGACCTCATCAAGGCCGCCATCCCGGCCTCGGCCCGGCGCGCTGGCGGACACCCCGCCAAGCGCACGTTCCAGGCCCTCCGGATCGAAGTCAACTCGGAGCTGACCGTCCTGCGTCGCGGTTTGGACGCGGCGGTCCGCTGGCTTAATCCGGGCGGCATGATCGTGGTGATCAGCTACCACTCCCTTGAGGACCGCATCGTGAAGGACACGTTCGCGCATTTCGCGCACCGCTGCACCTGCCCGCCGGAGCTGCCGGTGTGCGCCTGCGGCAAAGAGCCGATACTCGACCTCGTCACCCGAAAGCCCCAGTTGCCCCAAGCTGGGGAGATTGAGCGGAATCCGCGGGCCCGCAGCGCGAAGCTGCGTGTGGCGCGGAAGCGCTAAGGGCCTTGCTACCTGGGAAGACCCGCTGAAACGAATGGATTGACCGACAAGCCCGAGGACGCAGTCATCGGGCTTGTATAGCCTAGAGGCCCCAAGGACGGAAAGGAGGAGCCCCATGAGCGCCGTAAGCTCGTCCCGCCTCGCGGGCCGCCCCTCCTCCCGTTCTTCCCGCGGGGCCGATTCGGTGGCCTCCCGCTACCGGGGCGCCCGCTACGTGGCCACCTCGGTCGCCGAGGCCCTGCCCGACTACGAGGAGGGCCCCTCCATCTCGGTGGTGCCCGGCGCCGGCCGCCGCGCCTCGGTGGAGGAGGGCCTGTCGGCGGCGGCCCTCTCCCTCGCGAAGATCTGCGCCGTGGTGTGCATCGTCATCGCCGTCATCGCCGTGGGCCGCGTGGCCATCACCTCGGCCACGGCCGCCTGCGCCCTGGAGACCAAGGCCATCGAGCACGATATCGAGACCGCCCGCACCGAGGGCAGCGATTTGGAAGTGGCCCAGAGCGTGCTCTCCAAGCCCTCGCGCATCAAGGCCCAGGCCGCCTCTCTCGGCATGGCCGCTCCTACGGCCGAGTACTCCGACCAGATCACCCTGCCCGACGACGTCGTCTCCGTGGACGCCGAGGGCAATCTGTCCCTGTCCGATTCCGTCGCCGCCGCGGCGGCCGCCCGCTAGGCGCCTCCCATGGCCCGCGCTCCCCGCGATCATCGCGACGCTTCATCGCGCGCCGGTCTCAGCGCCTCCGACCCGCTGCGCCGGGGCGCCGCGGCGATCGGTGCGGCGCTGCCCCCCATCACGAGTCGGGCCCAGATGCTCCTCGTGGCCTTCGCCGCCCTCGTGGCCATCTTCTTCTTCCGGCTCGTGTTCCTCCAGGTGATCGTTGCCGACCAGTACGCGGCCCAGGCCGAGGAATCGCGCACCGTGAGTTTCGACACCACGCCGCGCCGCGGCACCATCTACGATCGCAACGGCATCGTGCTCGCCACCTCGGTGGACGCCACCACCATCTACGCGAACCCCGTGGAGGTGACCGACGCGGCGGCCGAGGCCCAGGCCCTGGCCGGCATCCTCGGGGGAGAGGCGGCCGATTACCAGGAACTGCTCTCCACCCCGAGCACCACCTTCGTCTACATCAAGCGCCAGGCCGACGTGGAGGCGGCCGACAAGGTGAAGGAGCTCAAGCTCGACGGCATCTACTTCATCGCCGACACGCGGCGCGAGTACCCCCACGGCTCGGTGGGCGCCCAGGTCATCGGCTTCTGCAACGCCGACGGCGAGGGCATCACGGGCCTGGAACTCCAGTACAACGACATTCTCTGCGGCACGCCGGGCCGCTACGTCGGCGAGCGCGGCGAGCAGGGCTTCCCCATTCCCGGCGGGGTGAAGGAGGAGGTGGCCGCCATCGACGGCACGGACATCATGATCTCGCTGGATATCAAGCTCCAGGACACCGTGGAGCAGGCGCTGGTGGACGGCGTGGAGGAAGTGGAGACCGATGAGGGCTCGGCCCTGGTGATGGATGCGGCCACCGGCGAGGTGTACGCGGCCTGCTCGCTGCCCTACATGGATCCCAACAACATGGCCGAATCGGAGGTGGGCAGCGAGCACGTGAAGGCCATCACCCAGCCCTACGAGCCCGGCTCCACCTTCAAATCGGTGTCGGCCATGGCCATTCTGGAATCGAAGGCCATGGGGCCCGAGACCACCATGTTCTGCCCGAGCACCATCTCGGCCAACGACTACGACGTGTCCGACTCCCATGAGCGCGAGGGGGCCACCTACTCCCTGCGCGAGATTCTGAACCACTCCTCCAACGTGGGCATCTCCCTGGCCATGGAGAACGCGGGCTTCCCGTTTCTGAACGACGCCATCAAGCGCTACCACCTCACCGAGGCCACGGGCATCGACTACCCCGGCGAGGGCGGGGGCAGCGTGCTCGACTTCAACCAGTGGGGCAAGATCGTCGGCTACAACATCAGCTTCGGCCAGGGCATTTCCGTGACCCCGTTGCAGATGGTGCGCTTCTACGGCTGCGTGGCCAACGACGGTGTCATGGTCACGCCCCACTTCCTCATTTCCAAACCCCAGAGCGGGGAAGTGGCCGAATGGCCCGAGGAGACGGTGACCGAGGATACCGAGGCCCTGCGCGATCTGCGCTCCATGCTGCGTTCGGTGGTCACCGACGGCACCGGCGTGAAGGCCGACATTCCCGGCTACGAGGTATGCGGCAAGACCTCCACGGCCGAGATCGCCTCGGAGGAGGGCGGCTACAAGAAGGAAGTGTACAACCTCGGCTTCTGCGGCTTCATCGACAATTCCTCCAGCAAATTAGTTTGTTTTGTAGGAGCCAACGAGGTTTACGGGATGCGCCAGACCACCAAAATCTTTAACGATATAATGACCAATGCCGTGAAGCAGTACAACATCACCACGGACGAAGCGAAGTAAGCCCCACGACGCCGGAGGAACCCCACGCCATGACCCACACCGTAAACGATCTCTTCCAAGGAATGGAATGCACCATTATCGGCGACGGTAGCGAGGAGGTGGCGGGGCTCGCCTTCCGCAGCGACGCCGTCCGTCCCGACGACATGTTCTTCTGCATTGTCGGCAACGTGGTGGACGGGCACTCCTTCGCCCAGGACGCCATCGATAGGGGCGCCACCTCGCTCGTGGCCGAGCGCAAGGTGTACCTGGCCGACGCCACCGACGTGACCGAGGTGGTGGTGGCCGATTCCCGCAAGGCCATGGCCGCCGCCGCCGCCGCCTTCTACGATCACCCCTCGGAGGACTTCTCCCTCGTGGGCATCACGGGCACCAACGGCAAGACCACCACGACCTACCTCGTGGAACACATCGCCGAGATGGCGGGCAACCGCTGCGGCGTCATCGGCACCGTGGGCAACAAGATCGCCGGGGTCATGGAGAAATCCGACCACACGACGCCGGAATCCCCCGATCTGCAGAAGCTGTTCGCGCGGATGCGCGACGCCGGCTGCACCGTGGTGACCATGGAAGTGAGCTCCCACGCCCTCGATCTCAAGCGCACCTGGGGCACCGACTTCGCTGTCACCGCCTTCACCAACCTCACCCAGGACCACCTGGACTACCACCATACCTTCGACGACTACTTCGAGGCCAAGGCCCTGCTGTTCTCGGCGGCCTACCCGGCCCGTCGCGTCATCAACATCGACGGCGCCTGGGGCCGCGAGCTTTTGCGCCGCTGCACCGAGGCCGGCGACGAGGTCATCACCACCGGCTTCGATATGACCGCCCAGATCCACCCGTTGGAGGTGGCCTTCGAGGCTACGCGCACCGTGGCCACCCTGGAGGTGCGCGGTGCCCGCGTGGAAGTGACCTACCCGCTCGTGGGCCGCTTCAACCTGGAGAACGTCATGACCGCCTTCGGGTGCGCCCTGTCCCTCGGCATTCCCGCCGACGTCATCGTGCGGGCCCTGGCCACCATGCCGCCGGTGCCCGGGCGCCTGGAGCAGGTGCCGGCCCCGGCCGCGGCTCCGGTGACCGTGTACGTGGACTACGCCCACACGCCGGACGCCCTGGCCAAGGCCATCGCCTCCATCCAGGCCTTCAGCACGGGCCGCACCATCGTGGTCTTCGGCTGCGGCGGCAACCGCGATGCAACCAAGCGCCCCATCATGGGCCAGGCGGCCCTGGCCGCCGAGCTGGCCGTGGTGACGAGCGACAATCCGCGCCGTGAGGACCCGCAGGCCATCATCGACGATATCCTGGCCGGCATGGAGGGGGCCGAGGGCTTCATCGTGGAGCCCGACCGCCGCGCCGCCATCGCCGCCGCCATCGCCGCCGCCGAGCCGGGGGACGCCATCCTGCTCGCCGGCAAGGGACACGAGGACTACCAGCTGGTAGGGGACGAGGTGCTCGCCTTCGATGACCGCCAGGTGGCCGCCGAGGAGCTCATCCGCGCCTTCGGCGAGACGGAGAACGATTAAGGGGAGGGATGCCGCGTGCGCCTCAACGCAAAGCAAATCGCAGCATGCACCGGCGGCCAGTTTCTCGTAGATGCCATTGATTCCAGCGCTCTCATGACGGGCGTCACCTGGGATTCTCGTGAAGTGCAGCCGGGATGGCTGTACGTGGCCCTGCCCGGCGAGCGCGTGGATGGCCACGACTTCGTGGAAGCGGCCCTGCGCGCCGGAGCTGCCGGCGCCCTGGTCATGCAGAGCCCCGGGAGGGCTGCCTGCCTGCTGGCCCGGGAGATGGGGGCTGCCGTCATCGAGGTGGCCAACACCGCCAGCGCCATCACCGATCTGGCCCGGGAGTGGCGCGGACATGTGCGCGGCCGCGTCATCGGCCTGACGGGCTCGGTGGGCAAGACCACCACCAAAAACCTCGTGCGCGACGTGTGCGCCGCCTTCGGATCCACTGTGGCCACCCGCGGCAACCAGAATAACGAGTTGGGCGTGCCCCGCACCCTGCTGGCCGCCGACCCGGAGACCGCCGTGGTCGTGGTGGAGATGGGCATGCGCGGCAGGGGCCAGATCGCCGAGCTCTGCGATTTCGTGCGCCCCGACTGGGGGCTCGTCACCAACGTGGGGGAGAGCCATATCGAGCTGCTCGGGAGCCGGGAGAACATCGCCCGGGCCAAGGCCGAGCTGTTCGCGGCCCTGCCCGCCGGCACGGGCCGTGCCTTCCTCAACTTGGGCAGCTCGGCCCTCGGCATCCTCATGGACGCGGGGCGTCTGGAAGAGCGGCCCGTGGCTCTCTCCGGCTTCGACGGCCATCCCGACGGGGCCACTGTCGAGCTCTACGAGCGGGAGGCCGTGGCCTGCGACGAGGTGGTCTGGGCCGAGGACGTGGCCCTGGACGCCGAGGGGCGGCCCTGCTTCACCCTGTGTGCCCGCGATCGTGCCGATGAGGGCGACCTGTCCCTGTTCGCCCCCGTGGAGCGCTGCCGCTGCGCCCTGGCCCTGACCGGGGCTCACAACGTGGACAACGCCGTGGCCGCCGCTGCCGTGGGCTTTGCCCTCGGCCTCGATCTGGAGACCATCGCGTCGGTGCTGGGCGCCTCGGTGCCCGAGCCGGGGCGCCAGGAGGTCATCGCCGCCCGGGGCGGCTTTACCATCGTGAACGACGCCTACAACGCGAGCCCCGATTCCATGCGGGCCTCCCTGGCCACCTTCGCCGCCACCGACGTGGCGGGCCGGCGCATCGCCGTCCTCGGCGACATGGGGGAGCTCGGCCGTTTCGCCGAGCCGTGCCATGTCGGCGTCGGCACGGCGGCGGCCGAGGCGGGTCTCGATAGGCTCATCTGCGTGGGCGAGCTCGCGGCCTCCATCGCCGAGGGCGCCGCCGCGGCTGGCATGGACGCCGCTCGCATCAGCCGGGCCGCCACGGTGGCCGACGTGCTGGAGGAACTTGATACCCTGCTCGAGCCCGGCGATGCCGTGCTCGTGAAAGCGTCCCACTTCATGGGGCTCAACCGTGTCGTCGAAGGATTGGTCCGCTAATGTTCTCGCTCTTCTCCGCCTACCCCACGTTCATGGTCTTCCTCGCGGTGGTGCTCGCCATGGTGCTCACCATGGTGCTCATGCCCGCCTGGATCCGCTTCCTGAAATCGAGCCACATCGGCCAGCAGGTGCGGGCCGACGGCCCCCAGAGCCACCTCGTGAAGCAGGGCACCCCCACCATGGGCGGCGTCATCATGCTGGTGGCGGTCATCGCCTTCACGCTGCTCGCCTCCGTGGGCGCTCCCACGGTGGAGCTGTGGCTGCTGTTGGGGGCCACGCTGGCCACGGGCATCCTCGGCTTCATCGACGACGCCTCCAAGGTGGCCCACGAGCGGTCGCTGGGCCTTACGCCCAAGGCGAAGCTCGTCGGCCAGTTCCTCATCGCTGGCATCTTCGTGCTCTGCGCCGTGAACCTGCTCGACGTGGCCCCCACGGTGGAGATCCCCTTCATCTGCACCATCGACCTGGGCGTGCTCACCACGGTGGTGCCCGTGGGCGGCGGCATCGAGATCCCCTGGCTCTATCTGGCCTACTGCCTCATCCTGCTCGTGGGCCTGTGCAACGCCGTGAACCTCACCGACGGCCTGGACGGCCTGGCCGCCGGCACGGTCATGGTGGTCATGCTCGTCATGGCGGCCATCGCCTTCCGCACCGGCCAGCTGGAGCCGGCCCTGTTCGCCGGGGCGCTCGCCGGCGCCTGCATCGGCTTCCTGTGGTTCAACTCCTTCCCGGCCGACATCTTCATGGGCGACACCGGGTCTCTGGCCCTCGGCATGGCCCTCGGCTGCCTGGCCGTGCTCACCAAGGTGGAGTTCATCGTCATCATCATCGGCGGCCTGTTCGTGGCCGAGGCCCTCTCGGTCATGATCCAGGTGTTCTACTACAAGAAGACGAAGAAGCGCATCTTCCTCATGGCGCCTCTGCACCATCACTTCGAAAAGAAGGGCTGGTCCGAGACGAAGGTGGTCGTGCGTTTCTGGATTGTGTCGGGCATGCTGGCTGCTTGCGGCTTTGTGCTCCAGTTCGCCTCGTCTCTGGCGGTGGCCTAGCATGGGCGCTCCGGAGTACTTGGCCGACCGCAAGCGCGCCCGGGCCCGGCTCGGTCGCGTGCTCGTGCTGGGCCTCGGCGTGAGCGGCAAGGCCGCGGCGGAGTACTGCCTGGGCCTGCTGGGGGATCGCGTGGACGCCCTGGCCGTGGCTGCCGGCGCCCCCAACGACGATTCGCTCGCCTGGGCCGAGGGCGCCCGGGCCGCCGGCGCGGTGGTGCTCTTCGACCACGAGGACATCGAGGGCACCTACGACCTGTGCATCGCGAGCCCCGGCATCTCCCAGTTCTCGCCCTTCTACGCCAGTGCCGAGGCCGCCTGCGCCGAGGTGGTGAGCGAGGTGGAGTTCGCCTGGCGCGAGAGTGCCGCCGACTCCCGCTGGGTGGCGGTGACCGGCACCAACGGCAAGACCACCACCACGGCTCTTACGACCCATCTGCTGCGGGCCGCGGGCCTGGATGCCGCGGCCGTGGGCAACATCGGCGACCCCTGCATCAAGGCCGTGGGCGCCGGCGGCGCCGAGGTCTACGTGGCCGAAGTGTCCAGCTACCAGCTGGCCTCCACCCGCAACTTCGCCCCCGACGTGGCCGTGGTGCTCAACATCACCCCCGACCACCTGGCCTGGCACCGTAGCCATGAGCACTACGCCCAGGCCAAGTGGAAGGTGCTCGCGAACATGGGCGGGGTGCCCGGGGCCACGGCTGTGCTCGTGGCCTGCGACGAGGCCGTCCGCGCGAAGATCCGCGCGACCCGCGCCGCGGGGGGCTTCCCCTTCGCCTATGTACCCGTGGGAACCGCCGCCGGTGTGGGCGGCGATATGCGCGCGGCCTGCGGGGCGGCCAATGCCGCCTTCCGCGGCGCGGGCGGCCGGCTCACTGTGGCCCTCGCCGGCGCGGTGTCCGAGCTCGTGTACGTGGACGACTTGCAGATCACCGGCGAGCACAACCAGGCCAACGCCCTGGCCGCCGCCTCGGCGGCCCTGGCCCTGGGCGTGCCGGCCACGGCTGTGGCCGAGGGGCTGCTCACCTTCGCCCCCATGGCCCACCGCATCGAGCCCGCCGGCACCGTGGTCGGCGTGGCCTGCTACAACGATTCCAAGGCCACCAATGTGGACGCCACCCTCGTGGCCCTGAGGGCCTTTCTGCCCGTGCGCCCCATCGTGCTGCTGGGAGGCCGCGACAAGGGCACCGATCTGGCGCCGCTCGTGGCCGCCTGCGAAGAGCACGCCAAGGCCGTCGTCTGCTTCGGCGAGGCCCGGGAGCGCTTCGCTGCCGCCTTCGCCGACGCCACCCTGCTGGTGCTCGGCGCCTCGGGCCTGGAGACGGCCCTCGACGCGGCCCTGGCCGCGGCCGAGCCGGGGGACGTGGTGGTGCTCTCGCCCGCCTGCGCCTCCTTCGACGAGTTCTCCTGCTTCGAGGAGCGCGGCGACGTGTTCAAGGCCCTCGTGGCCGATCGCGCCGCAGCGGCGGAGGAGGGCTAGGCGTGGCCCGTCCCTCCCGACAGACCGCAGCACCCTCGGGCCCCTCCAGTCAGGGGCCTCGTGTTCTTCTGCTCCTGTGCGCTTTGGCCCTCGTGCTCGTGGGGCTCGTCATGGTGTTCTCCGCCTCCATGGTGAAGGCCCTGGAAGCGGGCAAGCCCGCCAGCGACTTCTTCACCGACCAGATCGTCTTCGTCGTCGTGGGCGTCGTCATGGCCGCGGTGCTGTGGCGGGTGAACTACCGCACCTGGGTGGGGCCGGCGCTGTGGATCATCTGGGGCGTGGCCGTGGTGCTCATCCTGGCCACGGCCGTCATGGGCACCGACAACTACGGCGCCAAGCGCTGGCTCTACATCGGCAGCGTCGGCGTGCAGCCCTCGGAGTTCTGCAAGATCGCCTTCTTGCTCGTGGCCGTGCGGCTGCTTCTGGACTACCGCAGCGGCATGGTGGAGTTCCGCGCCTCCATGGTGCGCGTGCTCATCTTCCTCATCGTGCCCATCGCCATCATGTACCGCACCCAGTCCGACCTGGGCACCACGGTCATCTGCGCCGTGGGCATCATCGCCGTCATGTGGATGGGGGGCGTGCCGCGCAAGGTCATCGCCGCCGTGCTCGCCGTCTGCGTGGTCGGCGGCCTCATCGCCATCTTCGGCACCGGTTACCGCGCCGGGCGCCTTGTGTTCCTGGATCCGTGGAACGACGGGGAGGGGGGCTACGGCACCGGCTACAACATCATCCGCTCCTACTACGCCCTCTCGGAGGGCGGCCTATTTGGCGTGGGCCTCGGCAACTCCCATGAGAAGTTCCAGTACCTGTTCGCCTCGGAGAGCGACTTCATCTTCGCGGTCATCGGCGAGGAGCTGGGGCTCGTGGGGGCCATGGCCGTGGTGCTGCTGTTCTTCGGTGTCCTGTTCGCCGGGCTCTCCATTGCCGAGCGCTCCGACGACGAGATCGGCACCATGGTGGCCGGCGGCTGCACGGTGATGCTCGTCTTCCAGGCGTTTTTGAACATCGCCTGCGTCATCGGTGTCTTTCCTACGACAGGCAAGCCGCTGCCCTTCATCTCGGCCGGCGGCTCCTCTATGCTGGCATCGTTCATCCTGCTCGGGCTCATCCTGTCGGTGTCGCGCCCCGAGCGCGGCCCTTCGGTCTACGAGCAGCGCCGGGCCGATCTGCGCCTCGTAAAGCAGGAACGTGCCGAAGGGGGCCGTCCGCGGCCCTCCCGGGGCGTCGATCGCCCCGACCGCCCGAACCGCGCCGGGCGCCCTGACCGTCCGAGTGGAACCCGCAGTTCCGATCGCGGCCGCCGCTCGGCACCGAGTGGGACGGCCCTCTCGTCCCGCTCCCGATCCTCCAGGAGGTAAACCATGTTGGCAGTCGTCTCCGGCGGCGGTACCGCCGGCCATATCAATCCCGCCCTCGCCCTGGCCGAGGAGTTGGCGTCCCGGGGCTGGGATGTCCGCTTCGCCGGTACCCCCGGCGGGGTGGAGGCCCGGCTCGTGCCGGCCGCCGGCGTTCCGTTCACCTCCTTCGAGGCCTCCGGCTTCGACCGGGCCCACCTGGCCTCGCTGCCCAAGGGCGTGGCGAAGATCGCCGCCTCCACGGCCAAGGCCCGCCGGTGGTTCCGCGAGATCGAGCCCGACGTGGTGGTGGGCTTTGGCGGCTATGTGTCCATCCCCGTGGCCCGGGCAGCTGAGAAGGCGGGCATCCCGGTGGTGCTCCACGAGCAGAACTCGGTCATGGGCATGGCCAACAAGTACCTGGCGAAGAAGGCGGCCGCCCTCTGCCTCACCTACGAGTGCCCCGGCTGCGACCTGCCGGCTTCCACGCCGGTGCACCTCACGGGCAACCCCGTGCGCCGCTCGGTCATCGAGGCGGACCGCGCCAGCGGCCGCGCCCTGTTCGACCTGGCCGAGGATGATTTCATGCTCCTGGTCTTCGGTGGCTCCTTGGGCGCCCGTCACATCAACGAGGCGGTCTGCGCCCTGAAGGACGAGCTGCTCGCCCGGCCGCACCTCCACATCGTGCACATCACCGGTCCCAAGGAGCTCGACTCGGTGACCGAGGCGCTGGCCCTCACCCCCGAGCAGGAGCGCCGCTGGCACCTCATGGGCTACCAGGATCGCATGGGGGAGACCATGGCCGCCGCCGACGCCATCGTCTCCCGCGCCGGCGCCACTTCCCTCGCCGAGATCTCGGCGCGGGGCATCCCGGCCCTGCTCGTGCCCTACCCCCACGCCACGGCGGACCACCAGACCACCAACGCCCGGGCCTACGTGGAGGCCGGCTGCGCCTTCATGGTGCCCGACGGCGAGCTGGACGGCAGCCTGTTCGCCGAGCGCCTGGCCGCCCTCATCGACGATCCCGCCGTGCGCGAGGCCCAACATCGGGCGGCCTGCGGGCGGAAAACCGGCCAGGCGGCGGCGATGTTGGCAGATGTCGTGGAAGCCGAGGCCAAGGGCGGCTGCCGTGCTGTACAATAACTAAGTTTGAACAAGAGACGGCTTGAAGGCGGTTTGATATGAGCACGGACAAGCTCCACTTCATCGGTGTCGGCGGCGTCGGCATGAGCGGCATCGCCCGGGTCGCCCACGACCAGGGCATGGAAGTCAGCGGCTCCGACTTGAAGGAGAGCCGCTACACCAAGCAGCTGCGCGAGGCCGGCGTGACGGTGTTCATCGGCCAGGACGGCGCGAACATCCCTGCGGGCGACCCCCTTGTCGTGGTGTCCACGGCCATTCTGGAGAACAACCCCGAGCTCATCGAGGCCCGCCGCCGCGGCCTGAAGATCTGCCACCGGGCCCAGATGCTCGCCCATCTCGGCCGCGATCTGGACACCCTTGCCGTGGCCGGCACCCACGGCAAGACCACCACATCCTCCATGCTGGCTAGCACCCTGGATGCCATGGGCTGCGACCCCACCTTCCTCATCGGGGGCATCGTGCGGGCCTACGGCACCAACGCCCATTCCGGCACCGGCGCCTACTACGTGGTGGAGGCCGACGAGTCCGACAAGTCCTTCACCTACCTGTCCCCGGCCGCGGCCATCGTCACCAACATCGAGGCCGACCACCTGGACCATTACGCGGGCCTCGACGAGATCTGCGACCAGTTCCGCATGTTCATGGCCGGCGTGCGCGAGGGCGGCCCCCTCGTCGTGTGCGGCGACGACCCGCTTCTTGTGGAGGTGGCCCGCTCCACGGGGCGCGCCGTGACCACCTACGGCTTCGGCGAGGCGTGTGACGCCCGCATCACCGGCTGGGAAACGGCCGGGGTGGGTACCCGCTTCACCCTGCGCCTGCCCGACGGCACCGTGGTGGCGAGCCGCATCAAGCAGAACCCGGGCCTGCACAACGTGGCCAACGGCGCTGCGGTGCTCACCCTCATCGCGGCCCTCGGCCTGAACGTCGCCGAGGCCGCCGACAAGCTCGCGGAGTTCTCCGGCGTGCGCCGCCGCTTCGATCTGGCCGGCGAGGCCGGCGGGGTGACCGTGGTGGACGACTACGCCCACCATCCCACGGAGATCGCCGCCACCATCACCGCGGCGAAGGCCCTGGACTTCAAGCGGGTGCACGTGCTGTTCCAGCCCCACCGCTACTCGCGGGCGGCCCTGTTCACCGAGGTGATGCACGACGAGTTCGGCGCCGCCTTCGACGGAGCCGACAGCGTCACCTTCATGGACGTCTACTCCGCCGGCGAGGCGCCGGTACCGGGCATCACGGGCAAGACCTTCCTCGCCCCCATCATCGAGCACGGCCATCCGTGCGCCCGCTACGTGCCCCGTCGCATCGATGTGGTGCCCGCCCTCGTGGAAACCGCCGAGCCCGGCGACCTCATCATCACCATGGGCGCCGGCGACGTGACCGCCATCGCCCCGCAGCTCGTCGACGAGCTGGGACGCTAGGGGAGCCCATGGCCCGTCACGCCTCTCCGCTCCAGTCGCTGCTCGTGGACGATCGCTTCGATGGTGACGTCTATCCCAACGAGCCCATGAGCCGCCACACCACCTACCGCATCGGGGGCCCGGCCCGCTTCTTCGTGCGGGCGAACTCCATCGGGGCCCTCACGGGCCTCATCGACGTGTGCGCCGCCGAGGCCATGCCCTGGATCATGCTCGGCCGCGGCTCCAACGTGCTCGTGGCCGACGAGGGCTTCTCCGGCGTGGTCATCGCCCTCGGCCGCGACTTCCGCTCCTCGCGCTTCGAGGACGGCCGCTTCATGGTGGGGGCCGGAGCCACTCTGTCCTCCGTGGTCCAGGATGCCTTCCGCCGCAACCTCGGCGGTTTCGAGTTCGCCGTGGGCACGCCGGGCACCGTGGGCGGCGCTCTGCGCATGAACGCCGGCTCCCGGGAGGAGTGGATCGGCGAGCGCGTCGTCACGGTCACCACCTACCGGCCCGGCCGGGGCCTGTTGCGCCGTCGCGGCTCCGAGCTCGATTGGGGCTACCGCACGAGTTCCTTCGCTCCCGACGAGGCCATCCTCGAGTGCGAGCTGGCCGCCGTGCCCGCCGACCCCTTCCAGCTGCGCGACCGCATGGAATCGAATCTGGCCCGGCGCCAGCAGACCCAGCCTCTGGCGCTGCCCACCTGCGGCAGCGTGTTCAAGAACCCCGAGGGCGCCTCGGTGGGCCGCCTCATCGACGAGGCCGGACTCAAGGGGGCCAGCGTGGGCGGGGCCCGGGTCTCCGACGTGCACGGCAACTTCATCGTGAATGCCGGCAGTGCCACGGCCGCCGATGTGCGCGCTCTCATGGAGCACGTGCGCCGCTGCGTGCGGGCCAACTACGGCGTCGATCTCGTGCCCGAGGTGCGCCTCGTCGGCTTCGACGGGGCCGGCCGCCCCGGCCGCGAGGAGCGCCATGGCTAGGCGCGGTGCCAACAACCCCCGCTACAACAAGGGGGCGGCCCGGCGCATCGTCACGGCGTCCGATCGCGCCCCGCGGGCCGCGTCCCGCCCGGGCCGTCCCGCCCGGACCGCCCGCACTGCCTCGGCGCCGGTGCCCCGCACCGGTTCCCGGTCCGGAAGGGGTGGCCGCGGCTCGGTGAGCTCCGTGCGCCTGGGCGATCTGGACCAGGGTCGGGGGAGTGCCCGGCGGGGCGGTACGCCCCGCACCATCGCCCGACCGAAGCGCTCTCGCGGCTTCCGTATCTTCGTGGCCCTCGTCGTGGCCGCGGTGCTCCTCGGGGGCACCTACGGCTGCCTGTACTTCTCGCCGGCCTTCACCATCGAATCGGTGAAGGTGACCGGCGCCGACCACCTCACCAACGAGGAGATGGCCATCCTGGCCGCCGTGCCCCAGGGCACCACCCTGCTCAACGTGGACACCGGCGCCATCGAGGACAGTGTGGTGCGCGATGCCTGGGTGGAGAGCGTGCGCGTGAACCGCCTCTTCCCCAATACCTTGGAAATTGCCGTCACCGAGCGCAAGATCGCCGCGGTAGTGGACGTGGCGGCCGACAACGCCAAGACCACCCAGATGTGGGCCATCGCCTCCGACGGCATGTGGCTCATGGAGATCCCCGCCCGCGATTCGGAGCTGGGCCAGTCCATCAGCCCCCAGATCTTCGAGGACGCCGATGCCGTGCTGCACATCAAGGACGTGCCCTTCGGCCTCACGCCCGAGGTGGGTACCTACTGCACCGACGGGAACGTGAGCAACGCCCTGGCCATCCTCGACGGCCTGTCCACGGAACTGGCCGAGCAGGTCAAGACCGTATCGGCTACCGACGCGGCCTCCACCCTGCTCACCCTCGACAATGGCATCGAGATCGCCTTCGGCACCGCCGAGGACATTCGCGACAAGGAGCGCATCTGCCTGACCATCATGGCGGAGCACCCGGGCAAGGTGGCCTACATCAACGTCCGCGTCGTCGACCGCCCCACCTGGCGAGCCGTATGATGTTCCGCCCTTCGCGGCTTGTTCTGTCGTATTCATGGACGTGGACAATCCTTTAGCCGCGCCCATCGTTGCAAAGGGCACCTCATCGTGTACAATATCCCCACATAAAAGCCGTTCGGAAGAGCGGCCTTGTGGGCGTGCCGTCCGCGGTGCGCGAAGAACGATTGCAACGCAGCATTGAAACGCAGCTAGTGTGGAGGAAACAACAATGGCGAATATCCCTGGCGGAGAGCATCTGGCGGTCATCAAGGTCGTCGGCGTGGGCGGCGGCGGTACCAATGCGGTGAACCGCATGGTGGAGGCCGGTGTGCGCGGCGTCGAGTTCATCGCGGTCAACACCGACCGTCAGGCCCTGCTCATGTCCGATGCCGACAAGACCATCCACATCGGCGAAGAGCTGACGCGCGGCCTCGGGGCCGGCGCGAACCCCCAGGTGGGCTGCCAGGCCGCCGAGGAGAGCCGGGCGGAGATCCGCGAGGCTCTGGCCGAGGCCGATATGGTCTTCGTCACTGCCGGCGAAGGCGGCGGCACCGGTACGGGTGCGGCCCCCATCGTGGCCGAGATCGCCCGCGAGGAGATCGGCGCCCTTACCGTGGGCGTCGTCACCAAGCCCTTCTCCTTCGAGGGGCGTCTCCGTCGCAACCAGGCCGACCAGGGCATCGACCTGCTCTCCCAGAAGGTCGACACCCTCATCGTGATCCCCAACGATCGTCTGCTCGAGATCGTCGATAAGAAGACGTCCATGATCGATGCCTTCCGCATCTGCGACGATACCTTGCGCCAGGGCATCCAGGGCGTCACCGACCTCATCACCATCCCCGGCCTCATCAACCTCGACTTCGCCGACATCCGCACGGTCATGAAGGACGCGGGCACGGCCATGATGGGCATCGGCATCTCCACGGGCGAGAATCGCGCTCTGGACGCCGCCCAGCAGGCCACCTCTTCCAGCCTGCTCGAGTCCTCCATCGCCGGCGCCTCCCGCGTGCTGTTCTCCATCGCCGGCGGCCCCGACCTCACCCTGACCGAGGTGTCCGAGGCGGCCCGCACCGTGGAGGCCTGCGCCGACGACAACGCCAACATCATCTACGGCCAGATCATCGACGAGGAACTCCGCGATGCCGTGCGCATCACGGTCATCGCCACCGGCTTCAAGGTGGGCGCGGCCCAGTCGTCCATGGACTTCTCCCGCAAGGACCTGTTCGCCCCCACCGAGGCCCCGGCTCCCCAGCCGGTTCAGCAGGCCCCGGTCACCTTCAGCGCTCCGGCCCCGGCGAACCGCTTCGCCGACGAGGACTACATCCCCGACTTCCTGAAGCGCCAGCGCTAGGCCGCCGTCTTCGCCATGGCGCAGACGAGCCTGCCGCTGCCGCGGCTCGAAAACATGAATCTGGGCGCCATCCCGGTGCTCACCGACAATGCGCTCGCCCGCCTCACGGGCGTGCGCATTGCTTTTACGGGCCGTGAGGGCGGCGTGAGCGAGGGGTGCTACGGCTCCCTGAACCTTGGCGGCCATGTGGGCGACGACCTTGCGGTTGTGACCGAGAACGTTGCCCGGGCCGCCCGGGCCCTCGGCGTCGGTCCTGATGCGGTCGTGACCGCCAACCAGGTTCACGGCACCCGCATCGTCTCCGTGCGCGAAGCGGGCGCCGCTGCCCGCGAGGCCGCCCGGGCCGCAGCGGCCGAGGGGGCCGACGGCTTCCTCGTCACGGTGCCCGACACGCTGGCCCTGCTCTGCTTCGCCGACTGCACGCCGATCATTGCCGTGGCCCCCGACGGCTCTTTCGCCGTGGCCCATGGGGGCTGGCGCGGGTGCGTCGGCCGCATCGCCAGCGCGGCCGTCGTCGATCTCGCCGCGGCTGCCTCGGTGGATGCCTCCGAGATCAACGTGTACATTGGGCCTCATATCGGCCCCTGCTGCTTCGAGGTGGGCGACGACGTGGCCGCCCGGTTCCGCGATGCCTTCGGTCCTGCCTGCGTGGGGCCCGACGGGCGCCACGTGTCCATGGCCGCCGCCATCCGGGCCGATCTGGCCGCCATCGGCATCGATGGGGCCCGTGTGGCCGAGGCCGGCATTTGCACCCAGTGCCATCCCGAGCAGTACTTCTCCTATCGGGCCTCGGGCGGCCGCTGCGGCCGCCATGGAGCCCTGGCCTGTCGATTGGAAAGGTGATTCCCGTGAGCGTGGAAGACCAATACCGCCGCGTTGCCATCGAGGTGGCCGCGGCCTGCGAGCAGTGCGGGCGCGAGCCGTCCGACGTGCGCCTCATCGCCGTGTCGAAGACCGTCGGCCCCGAGGGCGTGGCCGCCGCCCTGGCGGCCGGCGCCCGGGACTTCGGGGAGAACCGCCCCGATCAGCTGGTGGCCCGGGCCGCCCAGTTCCCCGAAGTGCGCTGGCATTTCATCGGCAATATCCAGTCGCGGCGCATTCCCGATATCGTGGGGGCGGCTGCTCTCATCCACTCGCTCCACACCCTGCGCCATGGGCAGAAGATCAACGAGGCGGCCGGCCGTCTCGGCACGGTGCAGGACGTGCTCGTGGAGGTGAACGTCTCGGGGGAGGCCTCCAAGAGCGGCGTCGCCCCCCAGGAGGCCCTCGAGCTCGTGCGGGCGCTGGCGGTGCTGCCCCATCTGCGGGTGCTCGGCCTCATGACCATGGCGCCCCAGGGCGATCCTGCCGCCGCCGAGGCCGCCTTCCGGGGGCTTGCAGCCCTGGCGGGGGAGATTCGCGCCTCCCTGGACGGTGCGGAGGCGGAGGTCTTCACCGAGCTGTCCATGGGCATGAGCGAGGATTGGCCCTGCGCCATCGCCTGCGGCGCCACCATGGTGCGCGTTGGCCGTGCTATCTTTAGCGATTCTTTCGAGGAGTAGCGGCGAACCTGCTATGATGGTGGGTGGCTTACGGCAGGGCGCTCGCTTGCGTCCCTGAGACCTTATACGAGCAAGGGCGACTGCGGGTCGCCGCGGAAACGAAGCAGGAGGCCCCATGGACCTGAACGACGGCAAGCGCATGTTCGGCGATATCAAGTCGAAACTGGGTTTCGGTCGCAAGGACGACTATGAGGAGTACTACGACGACTACGAGGAGTACGACGACGAGGGGGAGGACTACGGCGAGTACGGCTACGACGAGAGCTATACCCGCACCTCGTCCCGCAGCTCCTTCGACCGCTACGACTCGGTGACCACCCGCGAGCCCGGTGCGCGCTCCGCGGGCCGCTCCACCATGCCGCGCCTCGTGTCCATCGACGATGTGCGGGCCCGCACCCAGGTGCCGTCCCTGCCCGATGACAACGCCGTCAGCTCGCGCCGCTCCTCCGGCTCCAGCTCCTTCCGCACCATGGTGGATTCCTCGCTGCCGCCCCAGATGACCCCCGAGGGCACCGCCGCCGCCTCCGCTGCGGCCTCGGCGGCCCATCAGGCCCGCTCCGAAGGGCTCAACTCGCTGTTCGAGCCCACGGCCCCGGCGCCGGCCGAGGAGCGCCCGGCCGCCCGCAGCAGCTTCACGGGGGCCAGCGCCTTCTCCGGCTCGCGCACGGCGCCCTCCCGCACCCTCAAGGTCATCAAGCCCGCGGCCTACAACGACGCCGAGGCGGTCTCCACGGCCCTCAAGCTCGGCGACGCCGTGGTGCTCTGCCTGACGGGCACGCCCGATGCCCTCTCCAAGCGCATCCTCGACTTCTCCTTCGGCGTGGCCAGCGCCCTGGATGCCAGCGTCGAGTGCGTGGGCAACAAGGTGTTCGCCCTCACCCGCGTGAACGAGCTGTCCGAGGCCGAGCGCTCGTATTTGCGCAGCCAGGGCCTCGTCTAGGCCGTCCCCTCCGAAACGGCCCGGCAACACCGGGGCCGCGAAGCGTTCTAAGGAGCTTTACCCATGCTAACCTCTCTCCTCGTCCGTCTGGCGGATGCGTACTCCATGATCATCTTCGTCTATGTGATGATGTCGTGGCTACCGAATACGCAGACGGGCATTATCGGCGACATCTACCGGGCCCTCGGGAAACTGTGCGACCCGTACCTGAATTTGTTCAGGAAATTGATTCCGCCCCTTGGAGGTATGGTGGACGTAACCCCCATCATCGCCTTGCTTGTATTACAATTCGGGGTACACTTGCTGGTAGTGCTCTTCTAAAGTCAGACGACCGGCATACAGACAACAACGGGAACGAGAAGGGCTAGGGTAACATTCATGGCTATCACCGCTTCTGACATCCACAATCAGAGCTTCTCCATCGATCGCAAGGGCTACGACGTCGACGAGGTCGATGTCTTCCTCGAGCACGTGGCCGACGAGATCGACGTGCTGAACGACACCATCGCCCACCTGCAGGCGCAGCTGGAGGAGGACCGCTTCAGCGGCTTCGACGCTCCGGCCTCCGCCACGGTGGCCATCTCCGAGACCGTCTCCACGGTGGACACCGCCGAGTTCGACGCCCAGCTCGCCCAGAAGGACGCCATCATTGCCGACTTGGAGCGCCAGCTCAACGACAAGCGCGCCGACGACAACGCCATCGCCCAGGCCCTCATCATCGCCCAGCGCTCCGCTGACGAGATCCTGGCCAAGGCCAACGCGAACGCCACGGAGACCATCCAGGACGCCCGCGATGAGGCTCAGCGCATCATCGATCGTGCCAACACCGATCGCCAAGACGTCATCGACGCCATCCGCAAGCTCCAGGACGACCGCGAGGATGCCCGCGAGGAGTACGCCGACCTGCTGAAGGACATCATCTCCGATGCCTCCCGCAAGCTGGCCGACATCGGTGCCAACGTGCCCGCGGCTGCCGCTGCGGCCGGCGACGGCGATTACGATGTGGCTTCCGGCATGACCGGCACCTTCGAGATCGACGAGTACGTGGCCCCCTCGTCCTACGTGACCCCGGCTGCCCCCGCGGCTCCGGCCGCCACCGGCATGGCCGTGGCCGCCGCCACGCCGGTCGCCTCGGCCTACGAGAAGGACCTCTCCGGCTTCGGCGACGCCGACGACTTCGAGTTCGAGGAAATCGATTAATCAGCCGAGAAAATCTCCCAGGTATGCAAGAACCGTCCCGAGGGGCGGTTCTTTTTATATTTCTCTTTTTGTCCTGCAGGTTCGCCCAAGGAAGTCAGCGAGGTTCCGACAGGCGCCTGGAATTCGCTTGAAAAACGGCTGAGCGTACTTTGGTACGCGAAGGTAAGTTTTGAATGCGAAGGGCAGGTGCCCGTCGGAACCGCAGCATCGGCCCCGTTCGCCGTTGCGTCAGCAACGGTGAAACAAGAGAGGCGAGCGGGCCTATAAGCCGGGTTCTGTCGGGGACGGCCATTTATCTCGAACGTGAGTCGCCTCGCGCCTCTAGCACGCAACCCGAGCGCACGGCGGGCCACCGTATGGCGCTCCTATTTGCGCTTGCTCCAGATGGGGTTTACCAAGCCGCGCTGTTGCCAGCGCGCTGGTGCGCTCTTACCGCACCGTTTCAGCTTTTCTCCCGTTTCGTGCGTGCCGCGCAGGCGACACGTTTCATGCGGGGGAGTCTTCTTTTCTGTGGCACTTTCCGTCGGGTCGCCCCGCCCAGCCGTTAGCTGGCATCTTGCCCTGCGGAGCCCGGACTTTCCTCGCACCCCGAAGGGCACGCGGCCGTCTGGCCCGCTCGCCTGTGGTATTGTAGCAGAAAGGACGGAACTTGCCAGAAGGGACTTTCGTGACCACCTACGCTCTAGTCGGCGCCTCGGATTTCAACGGCGCCCATTTCGTCGCCTGGGACAGGGAGGGCGCGTTCGACTGTGTGATCGCCGTGGATGGCGGCTTCGCATCCCTGGAGGCCCTCGGGCGCGTGCCCGATTTGGCTCTGGGCGACTTCGACTCGCTGAGCTATGTGCCCGAAGGCGTGCCCGTGCGCAGGTTTCCTCCCGAAAAGGACGCTTCGGACATGGAGCTGGCCCTGGAAGAGGTCGTGGCCCGCGGGGCTGCGGCCGCGGTGGTCTACGGGGCCCTCGGCGGCCGGCTCGATCACACGCTCGCGAATCTGTCGCTTCTGGCCTCGTTCGCCGAGCGAGGGCTGGACGTGGTGGCCGTGGGGGAGCGCGAGCGCGTCGCGCTGCTGGCAGGGCCGGGCGAGCTGCTGATCGAGGCGGCCGACGAGGGCATTGTGTCGGTCTTCTCGCTCACCGATGTGTCCACGGGCGTCGTGGAGGAGGGGCTGAAGTACGGGCTCGACGGCGTTGCGCTCACGAACCGCACGAGCTGGGGCCTATCCAACGAGTTCGTGGGCACCCCCGCCCGTATCTCCGTCGAAAGCGGCACCTTGGCCGTGTTCCTGCCTCTGTAGGGCCGCGGGCGCGGGGCCATTCCCTATACTGATATCACAACCGCATACCTGGGGAGCTTGCAGCCGCATGGGCGGCCGGGCAGGCTGAGAGGAGGCGCCGCATACGCCTCGACCCGCCGAACCTGCTGTGGGTAATGCCAACGAAGGGAGTTCCATGATCGAAGATCGCACGACCGCCGTACCCTGCGCCGCCTCGGGCGCACCCGTCACTCAGATCGATTATGCCCGAGCGGGCATCGTCACGCCCCAGATGGCCGCCGTGGCCGCCGCCGAGGGCCGCGAGCCCGAGGCCATCCGCGCCGCCGTGGCCACGGGCCGCATCGCCATTCCCGCCAACATTCACCACACAAGTCTGGCGCCGGGCGGCGTGGGCTCCACCTTGGACGGCGTGCCGCTGGCCACCAAGGTGAACGTGAACCTCGGCATTTCCGGCGATATGGCCGACGAGGCGACGGAGTGGGAGAAGGTGGCCGTGGCCCTGGATCTGGGGGCCGACGCCATCATGGATCTGTCGAACTCCGGCAAGACCCGTGCCTTCCGCACGAAGCTCATCGAGCAGTCGCCGGCCATGATCGGCACGGTGCCCATGTACGACGCCATCGGCTACCTGGAAAAGGCTCTCATCGCCATCACGCCCGAGGACTTTCTGGAAGTGGTGCGGGCCCACGCGGAGGACGGCGTGGATTTCGTCACCATCCACGCGGGCATGAACCGCCGGGTCATCGAATCGTTCAAGGAGACGGGGCGCCTGACCAACATCGTGTCCCGCGGCGGCTCCCTCATCTTCGCCTGGATGGAGGCCACGGGGCGCGAGAACCCCTTCTACGAGTACTACGACGAGGTGCTGGCCATCCTGCACGAGCACGACGTGACCATCTCGCTGGGCGATGCCATGCGTCCCGGCAGCGGCTACGACGGCACCGATGCCGCTCAGATCGCCGAGTTGGTGGAACTGGGGAAGCTCACGCGCCGGGCCTGGGATGCCGGTGTGCAGGTGATGGTGGAGGGCCCGGGACACATGGCTCTCGATGAGATCGCCGCCAACATGAAGCTGCAGAAGCGTTTGTGCCACGAGGCGCCCTTCTACGTGCTGGGGCCGCTCGTGTGCGACATCGCCCCTGGCTACGATCACATTACGGCCGCTATCGGCGGGGCCATTGCGGCCACCGCGGGCGCCGACTTTTTGTGCTATGTGACCCCGGCCGAGCACCTGCGCCTGCCCGATGCGGCCGATGTGCGCGAGGGATTGGTGGCCACGAAGATCGCCGCCCATGCCGCCGACATCGCCAAGGGCGTGCCCGGTGCCCGCGAGCGCGACAACCGCATGAGCGATGCCCGGCGCCGCGTGGCCTGGGACGAGATGTTCGACCTGGCCCTGGATCCGGCCCGCGCCCGCGCCGTCTTCGAGAGCGCCCCGCCCTCCACCGAGGGCACCTGCACCATGTGCGGCAAGATGTGCGCCATGAAAACAGTGAACGACATCATGGATGGACTCACTGTTTCGTTGTCCTGACGGACAACGAATTAAGCCGACGCTGTGGCTCCGATAGGCACCTGGCCTTGCCCCTTGTTTCGCACGCGGCGTTGGCCGAAGCCAACTTGGTGCGAAGGCGGGGCAATTCCAGGCACCTATCGGACCCTCGCTGACATGGGTTCAACCCGGGAGGTAAGAACATGTTCGATAAGAAAAACCTGAAGGCCGCGTTGCGCCTATACGCGGTGACCGACAATGCGTGGCTGGGGGAGCGTACCCTGGCCTCGTGTGTGGAAGAGGCGCTTGAGGGCGGTGCCACTTTTGTGCAGTTGCGCCACAAGGGGGCCGATGGGGACATGCTGCGCACGGAGGCCGCCGAGCTTCTGGCCCTGTGCCGGGCGGCCAGGGTGCCCTTTGTGGTAAATGATGAGGTAGAAGTGGCGCGGGCCGCAGGAGCCGATGGGGTGCACGTGGGCCAGGACGACATGGCCTGCGAGCGGGCCCGGGCGCTGCTCGGCCCCGAGGCCATCGTGGGCGTGTCGGTGCAGACGCCGGCCCAGGCCCGCGCCGCCGAGGCGGCCGGAGCCGACTACCTGGGCGTGGGCGGCGTTGCCGGTACGGCCACCAAGCCCGAGGCCGGCGTGCTCTCGCCGGAGGAGTTCCGCGCCATCGCCGCCGCGGTGAACATCCCCATCGTGGCCATCGGCGGCATCAATGGCGATACACTGCCGCTTCTGGCCGACCTGAACGTGGACGGCGCCGCCGTGGTAAGCGCCATCTTCGCCGCCGACGATATAGCGGCGGCGACTCGCGAGCTTTCCCGTATCATAGACGAAGTGCTGCCCCGTTAACCGAGGGGCGCGGGCCGCAAACCCCTGGCCGGGCCGCTTTTCGGCCGTCATCGAGAGAGGAAGACCAACATGCTGGGAGACGAGAACCATAACGACCTGGTGGACCTGGACGCCATCGACCGCGCGCGGTGCGCCCTGCTCGTCATCGACGAGCTGGGCGATCCCGCGGGCACGCCTCTGGAGGCGCTGCTGTTGCCCCCGATGCGCCAGACGGCCCGCTTGACTACGGCCGCCCGCGCCGCCGGCATGCCCGTCATCTTTTCCAACGACGCGCACCTGCCCGGCATCGACCGCGAGCTGGCCCTGTGGGGTAACCACGGCATCGCCGGCACGCCCCAGGCTCAAACGTCCCCGCTGCTGGACCCGCAGCCCACCGACTATGTGGTGGAGAAGCGCCGCTACAGCGGGTTCTTCCAAACGGGGCTGCTCCTGCTGCTGAACGAGCTGGGGGTGGACACGCTCATCTGCTGCGGCATGGACACCAACATCTGCGTGAAGCACACGGTGGCCGATGCCTACTTCAACAACTTCAATATCATCGTGGTGGATGACGCGACGGCAACCTTCCTCGTGGGAAACCAGGAAGAGGGCATCGAGTACATGAAGGTGTGCTACGCTGCAAAGGTCATCGATACCGATGAGGCCGTGAAGTTCATCGAAGGGTAGGCCCCCATGAAAGCAGTTCTCACCATTGCCGGGTCCGATTCCAGCGGCGGGGCGGGCATCCAGGCCGACTTGAAGACCATCGTCGCCCACCGGCTCTTCGGCGAGAGCGTCATCACGGCGCTCACGGCCCAGAACACCCTCGGCGTGACCGGAGTGCTCGATGTGGAGCCCGATTTCGTGGGTGCCCAGATCGATGCCGTGTTCGAGGATATCCGTCCCGATGCGGTGAAGATCGGCATGGTCTCGTCGCCGGCCATCGTCCGCGCCATCGCCGACGGCCTCGCGCGCCACGATGCCGCCAACATCGTCGTCGATCCGGTCATGGTGGCCACCTCCGGCTCGGCCCTCATCGCCGATGCGGCCGTGGATGCCCTCATGGCCTCGCTGTTTCCCCGGGCCGCGGTCATCACGCCGAACATCCCCGAGGCCGAAGTGCTCTCGGGCATGGCCATTGCCTGCGCCGCCGATGTGGAGCGGGCCGCCGACCTCATCGCCGACCGCATCGTGGCGGCCCGGGAAACGGCGCCCGACTTCGCTGACGGCGATGCGCCCATGCCCGCCATCATGGTGAAGGGAGGCCACGGGGTGGGAGAGCCCGACACGGCCGACGACTACCTGCGCCTGGCCCATGGCGAGCACATATGGCTGCGCGGGCCGCGCATCGAGACCTGCAACACCCACGGCACCGGCTGCTCCCTCTCCTCGGCCATCGCCTGCAATCTGGCCCAGGGCTTCGCCGTCGATGTGGCCGTGCGCCAGGCCAAGGCCTACGTGGCCGGAGCCCTGGCCGACGGGCTCGATATCGGACGGGGCAGCGGGCCGCTCAACCACATGTGGCAGTACGGCCCGGTGCCCTGCTAGGTTCGCGTTCGCGCTCCTCGTCATCGGCGGGGCCTCCGGCTCGCTTTCTCCTGTCTTCCGTTATCGGGTTTTCCGCGAAACCCCATCGGCCCCGCCTCGGCGGGGGCTCCTTTGTCTCTTCAACCTCTTTACAATGTAAAGTAAAGTCGCTATGATGCGCATTGCACTGTTAACTTTACAGTGTAAGGCCCGTGTGGCATTGAAGGAAAGGACGGGTCTGAGGTATCTGGCGAACCCGAGAGGCGGGTTCGGGGAGAGAAGGAGGAACCATGAAGGAGAGAAGCGTATCCCGACGCGATTTCCTGCGCGGCGCCGGCACCATGGGCATCGCCGCGGGCGCAATGGCCGCCCTGGGCGGCGCGGGCGTGGCGGTGGCCGCCGAAGAGGGCGCCGCGGCCGAGAACGCCTACGGCCTCGCGTACGAGACCAACTGGGTGCCCGTGAAGAAGGCCGCTTGCCCGGGTCCGTGCGGCCCGGTGGGATTCGAGGACCGCGAGATCGCCGCTGATGAGCTGGCGGCCACCGAGGATTGCGACATCGTCGTGGTTGGTGCCGGCATCGCCGGCCTCATGGCGGCCCTGAAGGGCGCCGAGGAGGGCGCCAACGTCATCTGCGTCGAGAAGATGACCAAGGGCCGCGGCTGCTTCGAGTGCTTCGGCGCCGTGAATGCCAAGTGCCAGGAGGGCACCGAGATCAACCCGACGCACCTGCTCGACGAGATGTACCGCGCCGCCTATTGGCGTGTGCGCCCCGAACCCACCCGTACCTATGTGGACCGCTCCGGCGAGGCCACCGATTTCTGGCAGGCCATGCTCGACAAGGGCGCCAACGGCTTCGTCATCAGCAAGGTGGAGCAGGCTCCCTCTACCAACGGCATGCCGGCTATGACCCAGCTCATCGATACCGAGCTCGGCTTCTACGACAGCCCCTGTCTGCCGCCCGATGCCGGTGTGCGCTCCGGCTACTCGGGCATCTACGTGTGCCTGGAGATGCAGGAAGTGGCCAAGCAGTACGACAACCTCCAGCTGCGCTTCTCCACCCCGGCCGTGCAGCTCGTGCGCGAGGGCGACCGCGTCACTGGCATCATCGTGAAGAATGCCGACGGCACCTACGGACGCGTCAACGCCGCCAAGGGCGTCATCCTGGCCACGGGCGGCTACGATGCCAACCCCGAGCTCATGGAAGCCTGGACCCGTCCCGAGGACTACGCCACCTCTAGCTGGTGGAATCCCGGTTGGGGCACCACGGGTGACGGCCACCTCATGGGCCTCAAGGTGGGCGCCCAGATGGATCCCTGCCCGCAGCCGGTCATGAACTTCCGCTGGGGCAATCCCGACTCGTTCTTCGATGCCCGCACGTGGAACGCCATCTACTTCGGCCTTATGATCAACCCCGAGGGCAAGCGCTTCGTCCGCGAGGACCTGCCGTTCCAGAGCGTGTCCAACGCCCAGAACGCCCAGCCCGGCTACGGTGCCGGCTGCTTCGAGGTGTTCGATGAGAACATGATGGAGGGCATGGCCGACGACGCCACCATCCAGGAGTTCAAGGACAAGGGCTGGCTCTTCGAGGGCGCCACACCCCAGGAGCTGGGTGCCGCCTGCGGCATCGACGGGGACAACCTCGCCGCCACCATCGAACGCTACAACAGCTTTTTCGAGAAGGGCGTCGATGAGGACTTCAACCGCGATCTCATGACCACCATGCCGTTCACGGGCAAGCGCTTCTTCGCCCTGACCACCAACAGCTGCGTGCTGGCCACGGTGGGCGGCCTTACTATCAACGGCGACTGCCAGGTGCTCGACACCGATGATGCGGTCATCGGCGGTCTGTATGCCGTGGGCAACGCCTCGGGCAATTTCTTCGCGGGCAACTACCCGCGTCATATTCCGGGAACGTCCATCGGCCGTGCCATCACCTTCGGCTATGTGGCCGCCGAGCATGCGATGAAGGGGGAGTAGTCCTATGAAGAAGAACATGATCAAGCTGGCCGGCATGGCCTGCGTCGTGGCCCTCTGCGCGGCTCTGGCCGCCTGTGCCCCGGCCGCCGAGCCCGCGAAGGACGCCGGCGCCGGTGACACCCATACCGAGATGGCAGATACGGGCGACGGCCTGTACGTCTCCGACGAGCAGTGCCTGTCCTGCCATGGCGGCTCCTACGACGCCCTGGCCGAGACCACGGCCGATTACGGCCTGTCGAATCCCCACGGCTCCATTCACGGCGGCCCCAACTCCTGCGTGAACTGCCACGCCCGAGATAAGGAGGTCACCGACAACCAGTGCGACAACTGCCACAGCTGGCCCCATAACCCCGAGACGGGTCCGGGCACCGCGCTTCAGGCGGTCTAGGGTCCGGGTCTGGATTTCGGATGGGAAAGAAAGCGGCGCGCCCCTCGTGGACGCGCCGCTTTTCTATACTTGCCCTATGAGAGAAACGCGATGGAGAAGGGAGTTGCTTCCATGGGACGTGCCCCGGCCGCCAAGGAGCGCCCGGCGCTCACGCGCGGCCATATTGTCCAGGTGGCGACCGAGCTCATCGAGCGCGAAGGCCTCGGTGCCTTCACCATGCGCGCGCTCGGCCGCGAGCTGGGCGTGTCGGCCATGGCGGTGTACAGCTACTTTGCTTCCCGCGACGAGGTTCTCTGCGCCGTGCTCGAGCGGTTCATGGCCACGATGGACACCGATCCGGTTCCTGGGGAGCGTTGGGACGACACCCTGCGCCGCACCATGACCTCCATCTACCGGGAGGGTATGGAGCACCCGCAGCTTTCCTCGATCGAGGTAGAATCCGTCGCCACTGTGGACGGCCTCGCGCGCCACACCGAGAAGATTGTCAATCTCCATCTATCCCAGGATATGCCGGAAGCTATTCTCAGCCAGGCATGGGCTATGGTGGATGCCTACCTCACCGGATTTACGGGTAACGCTATCGCCGCTGCGGCCGTGAGGGGGCAGCGGGAGGGCGTCGACGGGACGGGGGGCAAGGCTGGCGACTGCCGCCCCCTCTGGCAGCGCATCGTGGCCGACGCCTACACGGACGAGGCGTTCGCCAACGGCGTGGAGATCATCATCCAAGGCGTCAGGGCCCTTGCTGCCCCCGATCCCTGCAATTGGCGCACTCCTGAGAAGCGAGGGGCGAAGGGGCTGTGAGGCCGCCTTTCTCGCCGCGTCGTCGCCGTTCCCCGCAGATTCTGAAAAACATGAAATTGGGTCTTGACGGAAGGCTCTGCCATCATTAATATATTCACTTGCGCTTACCGCTTCGGCGGTACTTGCAAAGAAGTGTCGTTGGGGTGTCGTCTAATGGCAGGACAGCGGTTTCTGGTGCCGTATGTGAGGGTTCGACTCCTTCCACCCCAGCCATTTTAGCAAGTCGCACTACGTGGCTCCGTCGTCTAGCGGTTTAGGACGCCGCCCTCTCAAGGCGGAGGTCGCCGGTTCGAATCCGGTCGGAGCTACCAGGGAATTCGGGCCGGGAGGTCACCCTCCCGGCTTTTACGAAGCGCACCACGTGGCTCCGTCGTCTAGCGGTTTAGGACGCCGCCCTCTCAAGGCGGAGGTCGCCGGTTCGAATCCGGTCGGAGCTACCATGAACTTTCCGGGCCGCCTTCGGGCGGCTCTTTTCATGTGCAGGCGGCCTGGTGTCTCCCGAACGCGGGAGGGGCGGCCGCGGAGGCGACCCGCGTTGCCGAGCACTCGGGCATCCGCGCGGGCCGCGCCTGAGGGCCGGCAACGAGGGAGGAAGGGGCGTCCGTGGAGTTTCTCATCGTGTGCCCGCTGGCGCTCATCGCCGGCTTCGTCGATGCCATCGCCGGCGGGGGAGGGCTCATCTCGCTTCCCGCTTACTTCTTCGCCGGTCTTCCCGCCCACGCCGCTATTGCCACCAACAAGCTGTCGAGCACTCTGGGCACCGCTGTGGCAACGGTGCGCTATGCGCTCTTCGGCTATATGGTGAAGCGGTTCGTCGCCGTGGGCGTTGCGTGCGGTCTGGCGGGCTCGGTGGCGGGGGCGAATCTAGCCCTGCTCGCTGACAGCACGGCACTCATGGTGTTCATGCTCGCGGCCCTGCCGCCTGTGGCCGTGCTCGTGTTTCGCGCCAAGGACCTGAACCGCTTCTCCGAGCATCCGCTGTCACCGCGCCGGGCCCTTCTGGCCACCGGCGCCATCGCCCTGGCCGTGGGTGTCTACGACGGCTTCTACGGGCCGGGCACCGGTACCATTCTCATGCTGCTGCTCACGGCCCTCGGCCGCCAGGATGTGAAGTGCGCCGCGGGTACCACCAAGGCCATCAACCTGGCCACCAATGCGGCGGCCCTCGCCGTGTTCCTTGCCAACGGCCAGGTGCTCGTCGGCCTGGGGCTCGCCGCTGCGGCCTTCAATATCGCGGGGAACTGGCTCGGCTCCACTTTCTTCGACAAGAAGGGCGCCCTCGTCCTGCGCCCCGTCATGCTCGTGGTCATCGCCCTGTTCGCCGCCAAGCTCGTATCCGACCTCCTCGCCTAGGGCTTTCGCTATAATGCTTCCAGGTAGAGGCAGGAAGCAGGTCTATATGTTCTGGGATACCGTAAGAGCGCTCTTTGACCGTCTAGGTACTGTTCCGAAAGTGGCTGTCGCTTTCCTTGGATGCGGGCTCGCTCGCGCATGGCTTTGGTGGATGCTGTCCCTCGTCTGCTACTCCGATGCCTATCCCGCTTATACGAAGCATCAAGGGCACTTGCTCTTCGATTTAGGGGAAATACTGGGGTTTCTCCTCCTCTTCATCCTCGCTCGGCGTTTCGCCCCATTCTTCAAGCGCCCTTCGGTCGCGGCGGCTGCACTCACGTTGACGATCGGCACAAGCGCGCTCACTCTCTGGGCCCCCGCCCTTCCCATTGCTGATGGCTGGGCTATTGCGATTATTGTATTGGGCGGCGTTGGCTATGCGCTGCTCTTTCTCCTTTGGCTCGAGCTGTACGGTTGTCTTACCGCGCGTAGTATGTTGATAGCTTGGACGGGTTCCTACTTCGTCGCCCTTCTTATTTGGGGACTGGATCAGATCGTTGTTCCCGGAAGTCTCGATGTGGTTCTGTGCTTGCTGCCTGCGGGAAGCTTGCTCATGCTCTTCAAGGGATTCTGCTCGATCCCGTTGCCCAACCTCCCCGTCGCCATGACCCATTGGCCCGCCATTCCCTGGAAACTCATCGTCGCCCTCTCCGCCTTCGCTCTGGCATTCGGCATTGGCGATGCCGTTACTGGGCAAAATATGTTTACGTGGGTGAGCAAGGTGGGGATGGGTATACCGGAATTGCTCGTGCTGCTCTCTGCCCTGTTCTTCTATAGGCAGTTCAGCTTTAAATATCTCGTTACAGTGGCGGCGCCGTTTGTCGTGGCGGGCCTCATCGGTGCGTTCTTCGTGAGTCATCTGGGCATTTCGTCGTTTGTTCTCGTGAACGCAAGCAGTGAGATATACCTCATCCTCGTGTACGCTGTCGCGTGTATCACGGCGTACAAACTTAATATCTCTGCCGTGTACCTTGCGGGGCTTTTCGCTGGCCTATACAAGGTATTTCTGCAGGCCGGCAAGGGATTGGGGCTTGTCGTTGCAGGGCAACTTCATGACAGTGCGGCCTCCACGCCTGCTCTGGCCATCGTCATGGTTGTGGTGGTTGTCATCGCGAGCATCGTGCTCGTTCAGGATCGCAATGTCGTTGATAAGTTCAGTTGGCGCGAACAGAACGTCGATCCTCGCAATGCCACCTGCGCACGCATTGCCGAGGAGTATCGTCTCACACCCAAAGAGGGGCAGGTGTTTCTCATGCTTGCCCAAAAGCAGGACACTGCTCAGATCGCCGAGGAACTTTTTCTGGCGCAGAGCACAGTGCGTGTGCATACAAGCAGTATCTATAAGAAGCTGGGGGTTCACTCTCGTAAGGAGTTGGATGAACTCGTGGATCGCCAAATTCACTGACTCCTCCGTTGGCCTTTCGGCATGGCGCCAGACTCCGAAGGCCTGGCGCCATGTTCGCCGGCGTTTCGATGCCTTAGGCGTTGCAGTCAGACAAAATGGTTTCAGCTGCGATGATGCCGAAAGCGGAGGCGATGGTCAGACCGTTGCCGACCTGGTTGCCGAAGCATCCGTGTCCGGAAACGGCTCCTGCCGCATAGAGCCCCGGGATGGGTGTTCCTTTGTCGTCGAGCACTCTTGCCGCCGCATCGGTGCACACTCCGCCATAGGTGCTCTGCATGGCGGGTTTGACGAGGGCTGCGTAATAGGGCGGGTTTTGGAAGGTACTTGCAACCGTCGCGCCGAACTCTTCTTCGACATTACCTTCTCCGACGGCCTGCCATCGTTCCATGGTGTCAACGAAGGCGGTCTGCGCCTCGTCGCTTAAACCCATGTTGCCCGCCAGAGCTTTCCATGATTCTCCAGATGCGAAATAGCCAAGATCGTTGTAGTCGCTTATGAGCTTTTTCTCGTCGATGGTCTTCTGGTCGAAGATCGCCCACGCTTCTTGGTTCGGAAGAGTGAGCTCCACATCCGACTTCTCGTGAACGGTCGAGTCGGTCTCGTTGATGAAGCGCTTTCCCGTATTGTCGACAAGCACGGCGATGCTTTGGATGGCGGCAAGGGAAATAACGGCTCCGCTGTCTGTAATATGGCAGATGTTGTTCGCTTTTATGGCCGTCATGTTGCCAAGGGCGGCTCCGATGGCCTCGGCTGCGAGGATGCCGTCACCCATAGCCGAGGCAGAGCCGGAATGTGGCAGTCCGCAATAATCGCCGGCGTCGGCGTATGCGGTGAGCATTTCCTCGTTATTGCCAAAGCCTCCGCATGCGAGGAGGACGGCATCGGCGGATATCGCGTATTGTCCAGCTTCATTGGCAACGACAACGCCTGTAACCTCGTCGCCTGCTTGTGCTATAGAGACGAGCGATGTGTTCAGACGGTAGTCGATGCCCTTTGCATCCATTTGCTCGGAGAGGTGCTTGATGATATGCGTGCCAGGAGAGGAGCCGTCGATGGTGGTATTGGAGAATTTTGCGAACTTGCCAAAAGGAACCCCGATGCTGATATATGCATCCACGGCATCGCCGCTTCGGAGCGAGTAGGCGGTGAGGCAATCGATGTCGACGGGCAGTCCGCTTTTCTCCGCAGCACTCAACTTTGTATTGAGGTAGTCTTGCTCGGAGGCGCCCTCAATGTCATTTTTATAGACGGTGTATCCACCGCCGCCGGCGAGACCACTTGAGGCGAACATGGTATCGCCGCCGCCTAGGAATCCCTGCTTCTCGACGAGGATGACGTTAGCCCCCTCATCTGCCAGACGGGAGGCGGCGTTCATTCCCGCCGATCCGGCTCCGATCACCACGACGTCGCAGGCGCAGTCTTCGCATTCAGGAGTGGGGTAGTCTGCCGGACTCTCGAATGCCGAAATGTCTCCTGCTTGGCTGAGTGCTTCTTCGGCGGCGCTTCGCACTGCCATGCTCGTGAGGGTTGCTCCCGAGACGGTATCTACATTAAGCGTCTGATGCTCGACGATGTCGCCGAGTACCTTTTTCGCCGCATTCTCAGAAATAACGGCTGTCTCCGCGCTCGCTACCATGGCTGCCTTCACAACGCAGTTGTTTTTAACAGTAAGTTCGACGACTACCTCTCCCGCGCGGCCCATTGCGGCGCCCGTGTAGGTGCCTGGCATAAGCTGTGCCTTCTCTTGGGTCTGTGGTTTTGAACAGCCTGCTAACGCAAGGCCCGCGCCACCCAAAGCTGCTACTGTGCCCTTGATCAAGTTCCTTCTCGAGACGTATCCCTCCATTTTCATAGGGTCCCCTTTCGACGGTGAATGAGCGGCCTTCCGCTCGGTACGAAGGGGAGTCTAGGGAAATAACCGAAGCTTGGGTATTATCAGCGACGCTCATTTTTTCGCAATCGTCTAAACAGTTGCGCTTAGACGATTGCGATCAGGTAAAATGCAGTCGCGTTCGGCTGCGCTCTTCGCGAAGGCCAGCAGCGCCTCTCGCTCGTTGGGTACGCGCTCGTCGATGACGGCGTCTAGGGCCGCGTTCAGGATGCGTCCGATCTCGGGTCCTGCCTCCACGCCGAGCGCCACGATGTCGTTCCCGTTGACGGCCAGGTGCCTTACGCTGAACGCGGACTCATCTTCCAGAATCTGGCGCATCAGGGCCCGCAGTTCCTCGGCTGTATCGGCCCGGGGGGCGCAGAAGGGGGCCTGGGCGAGCGCATCGGCCCGCTTGATGTCGCAGAGCGCCTCGAACAGGTCGGTGCGGCCACCCAGGCGCCCGAGCATGCGCCGCACCGCCCGCGTGTTGGGGGGCACCACGTCATCGTGGATGCGCACGAGCACAGGTACGTCGCGCCGCAGCCAGGCGGGAAAGGGCAGGCGCCGCATAACGCCCTCGGCCAGCACGACGCTCACGGCGGCATGGCCGTAGAAGTGCTCCACGCGCCCGCCGTCGCGCTCCTCGAAGAAGGCGGCCGCCGGCTTGCCCATGTCGTGGAACAGCGCGCTCCAGCGCTGCAGGGGCCGAGGCGGCGTGCGCTGCACCGCCCAGGCCGTGTGTTCCAGTACATCATATATGTGGTACTTCGTCACCTGCTCGCAGCCCTTCATGGCCACCAGCTCCGGCAGCACGAAGGCCAGCACGTCCGCGGTCTCCATAAGCGCGTCGTGTACGTAGTCGCCGCACAGAAGGCGCTCCAGCTCGCGGTAGACACGCTCGCCCGACACCTTGCGTAGCAGGTGCTTCGACGCGAGCATGGCATCGAAGGTGGCCCCCTCGATGGCGAATCCGAGCTGCGAGGCGAAACGGCAGGCCCTCAAGATGCGCAAGGCGTCCTCGGAAAAGCGGCTCGTCGGATCGCCCACGCAGCGGATGACGCCGCGCTCGATGTCCGCCGCGCCCCCGAACGGGTCGATGATGCCGCGCTCGGGATGGTAGGCCAGCGCGTTCACGGTGAAGTCGCGTCGCAGCAGATCCTCCTCGATGGTGGCAGCAGGTGTCACCGCATCGGGGTGCCGTCCGTCGCTGTAAGTGCCGTCGCAGCGGTAGGTGGTGATCTCCAGCGGCTCGCCGTCGCGGACGACGGTGAGGGTGCCATGGGCCACTCCGGTCTCCACCGTGTCCCAGCCCTCGGTGCGAAACGCCTCCTGCACCGAGGTCCACGGCAGGCTCGTGGCCAGGTCGACGTCGTGAACGGGTCGCCCCAGAAGCGCGTCGCGCACACAGCCGCCCACGCACCATGCCTCGCCCCCGGCTCCCGCCAGGATGCGCAGCGCCTCGCAGGCGACCTCGGGTAGGGGAATCGCGCCGCCGTGCGCGGCGCCTGCCGGAGTGCCGGCCCCTGCAATGCGGAAGGGGCGGGCACTGGTGTTCGGGTTGCGATGGATGCGGGCCATAGGCGTGTCCTTTGAATAGGAGGAGAACCGTAAATACCCAGTATAGCGGTCTCTCTTTGCGAAAGGATTTCCGGCGCTATCGGATAAGAAAAGGTTTTCGAGAAATCTCAAATTGACCCCTTGCGCTTTCGGAAAAGACAGGTATTATGAACAAGTTGCCTTTTTTGGAAGTGCGAAAGGCAACCTCGTAAGCGTCCTTCGTGGCGGTCGACGAGAAAGCGAAGTTGTCAAGACTTTGTGAATGAGTTGACACCGATCGGAGAAGCGCGTAAAGTACTTCCTTGCGTCGCTCGCGAGAGACGGCGGCGGGCGAGGCCCGCGGAACCTTGACAACCGGATACTGAGGATGGAGTGCCCGAGAGAGATCTCGGGCGTCAGACGGACATTC